>CAXBNO010000565.1:0-2512 GCA_963976775.1 uncultured Kordiimonadales bacterium | reverse complement strand
GCTCTAATGCACTCGTGTTAATTTCCTTGCCCTGACACGCACAAGGATGAATCCGGAACCGGCAAAGAACTGGTCCGCAGGCGGGAGATGACAATCATGGCCGACACAGCCGCGCAGCCGTTTCATATCGAGCCTACCCCCGGCGGTGTCGGTGCCTTCGTGCACGGCATCGATCTGGCCCGCGACCTGAACGGCAACACCGCCGGTGTCCTGCGCCAGGCCCTGGGTGATCATTGCGTGCTGTTCTTCCGCGACCAGAAGCTGACGCCGGACCAGCACATTGCGGCGGCGGAGGCCTTCGGCGAGATCAACGTCAACCGCTTCTTCGCCCGCCTGCCGACCCACGACAAGATCGCCCTGGTGGTGAAGGAACCCGGCCAGAAGACCAATATCGGCGGCAACTGGCATACCGATCACTCCTATGACCAGATCCCGGCCATGGGCTCGATGCTGCTGGCACGGGAGACGCCGACACGCGGCGGAGACACACTGTTCGCCAACATGTACACGGCCTTCGACAGCCTGTCCGAGGGTCTGAAGGAAACCCTGTGCGGCTTGCGCGCGGTGCATTCCAGTCGCCATGTGTTCGGTGCGGACTCAGCCTACGTCAAAGGCGTCAACGGGCGTATCGGCAACCCGGAACTGGCGACGCAGGATGCCGTGCATCCCGTGATCATCCGCCACCCGATCAGCGGCAGGCAGGCGCTTTACGTCAATGCCGGTTTCACGCTGCATTTCGAGGGCTGGACCGAGAAGGAAAGCAAGCCGCTGCTGGACATGCTCTACGCCCATGCGGCCCGGCCCGAGCATACCTCCCGGTTCCAGTGGGCGCCCGGATCGATCGCGTTCTGGGACAATCGGGCAAGCTGGCACTATGCCGTCAACGACTATCATGGTGCCCGGCGGGAGATGCACCGCATCACGCTGGAGGGCGAAGCGCTCGGCGCCTGATACGGCCCGACCGGCCAGACCAGCGCTGCCCGCATACCCTTGCACTGACCCCTGCCCCTGTTCATAGTTTCCCCAACGAAAAAAACAGGGAGGGTAAGCCAATGCGCTATCCGGATATTCGCGGTCTCGTGACTGCAGCGGCCCTTGGTGTCGCGGCACTTGCCGGAGCCACCACCGCACACGCCCAGGCGACCCTGGTCGCGGCAAGCTGCTTTCCGCAGAATTCGTTCTTTTCCAAGCGCTTCGAAAGCATTGTGAAACAGATCAATGAACAGGGCGGCACGACGGTCAGGATCAACTATCTGGGCGGCGCGCCCGCCATCGGCAGCCCCTTCACGATGGTGCAGAAGCAGGCACAGGGCGTCTATGATCTGGTGAACTGTACCGGTGCCTACTACCAGAACGTGGTGCCGGAGGCGGATGCCTGGAAGCTGCTGGAGCGGACGCCGGACGAGATCCGCACCAACGGCGGCTGGGCGCTGATGGAGGAAATCCACGGTGCCAAGAACCTGTTGCCGCTGGGCCGCATCCACTACGGCACGCCGTTTCACCTCTATCTCGGCAAGGACAAGACCATCGACAGGCCCGACCTGACCGGCCTGCACCTGCGTGTGGCACCGATCTATACCAACTTCTTCAAGGCGCTCGGGGCCACCACGCAGAATTCGGATCTGGCGCAGATCTACCCGTTGATGGAAAACGGCACGGTCGGTGGCTTCGGCTGGCCGATCACCGGCATGCGCCCGGGCTGGGAAGAAGTCACCGCCTCGCGCGTCGATCCCGGCTTCTATGACGCCGACATCAATGTGCTGGTGAATCTGAAGAGCTGGAACGGCCTGAGTGACAAGGCGCGCAAGCTGATCTCCACCATCGTCATGCAGATGGAACGGAAGGCGGTGGGTGTGGACAAGACAGCCGTCGCGAAATCCATGGCGAAGCAGGCCGAGCAGTACACGATCATTACCTTCACCGGGGATGACCGGAAGAAGTGGCTGGATACCGCGCGTGACGCAGGCTGGGCCGGGCTGGAGGAGACCAGCCCTGCCAATGCGGCGAAGCTGCGGGCGCTGTTTGCCAGGGAATAGCAGGCAGAACGGAACCGGGGGGACTGTGCCGTGCTGCACGGTCCCCTGTTTCGTTTCGGGAACCGGGTGAAATGACTGCCCTCGCCGCCATCGACCGCGCCTTCGGGGCCGCCTACGGGCTAGTTGGCCTGCTGGTCGGGCTGACCGTCGGGGGCTTCGCGCTGTCCATTTCCCTTGATCTGGCGCTGCGCCTTTTCGGCTGGGGCAATCTGTCGGGCCTGAACGAGATCATCGAGTATCTGCTGTTTGCCGGCGTGTTCCTGGGGGCCCCCTGGGTCCTGCGACAGGGGTCGCACGTGCGCGTCGATCTGCTGGTCGGCACCCTGCCCGCCCCCGTCGCGCGCGGGCTGGAGCGTCTGCTCGACATCGTCGGATGTGCCGTCTGTCTGGTGCTGGTCTTTTACGGCTGGGTCAGTCTGGACAACGCCTGGATGTTCCAGTCGATGCAGCACAAGTATTTCGCCATGCCCGAATGG
>CAXBNO010000564.1:0-2518 GCA_963976775.1 uncultured Kordiimonadales bacterium | reverse complement strand
CCAGTTCAGGCCCGTGTGCCGCGCCAGGTTGACCATCAGGGCGATATTGCCGTTGGAGCAGGTGGCCACGATGTGGCGTGACTTCAGCCGGTTCACGCCGCCAACGGAGTCGCCCCACGCATCCAGCCGGTGCCAGACGCGGTTCAGATTGTCGATCTCCGTCTCCGACAGGCAGTCGATGGAGAACTCGTCCAGCACCTCGCGCAGGTTCTCCATGTGCAGGATGTCGAGCGGCACGAAGCCCCGGTTGCCTTCCCGGATCTTCGCCATGGCAGGCTGGTAACGGTTCCGCCAGGCGGTGGCGAAATCATGCCCGTTGACCGCAAATCCCTTCTGTTCCGCGATCCGCTCGATCTCGCGCGCCACGGAACTGCGCCAGTCCACGACCGTGCCGAAAACGTCGAACAGAAGGGCCCTTGGATGCGGCATGTCGGTTTCTCCGGCGTCTTTGACCCGTGGGTGCGTTCTGCTACCCTTGGGTAAATCATGAAAGTTGGGGAGAGACTATCATGCAATTCGGTGTCTTCTACGAGCTGCAACTGCCGAAGCCCTGGAACGAGGGGGACGAGCACAGATTGTTCCAGAACGCGCTGGAACAGGTCGAACTGGCTGACCGGCTGGGGATCGACTACGCGTGGGCTGTCGAGCATCACTTTCTCGAGGAATACAGCCACTGTGCCTCACCGGAGGTGTTTCTGGCGGCGGCGGCGGGGCGGACACGGAACATCCGGATCGGCCACGGCATCCGCCAGGTGATTCCCAACTACAACCACCCCGCCCGCACGGCGGAGGGGATCGCGACGCTGGACCTGGTGTCCAACGGCCGGGCGCAGTTCGGCATCGGCGAAGGTGCGACAAGGCTGGAGCTGCATGGCTTCGGCATCCCCGCGAAGGAGAAGCGGAACATGGCGCTGGAGGCGGCCGAGCAGGTTGCCAACATGCTGGTGATGAACCCCTACCCCGGCTACGAGAGCGAGAACTTCTCCGTGCCCTGCCGCAATGTGGTGCCGAAGCCGCTGCAGAAGCCGCACCCGCCCATGTGGATGGCTTGCACCAACCGCGACACGATCCGTGTGGCGGCGAAACTGGGTGTCGGCGCACTGGCCTTCAGCTTCCTCGACCCGGAGGAGGCGCAGAGCTGGTCACAGATCTACTACGACATCATCAGGTCGGAGGAATGTGTCCCCATCGGTCATGCGGTCAACGCCAATATCGCCATGGTCTCGGCCTTTTCGCTGCATCACGACCGCGAAACCGCGATCCGGCAGGGACAGGAGGGCTTCGAGTTCTTCGGCTTCGCCATGCGCCAGCTCGTGGCAGAGGACGTGAAGCCCGGCCGCACCACGATCTGGGAGGATTTCCAGGCCCAGAGGAAGGTGCGGGAAGACGAGATGGTCGCCGCCGCCGCCGGACAGGCCGACAATGACGCCGCGCGACTGCTGCACGCACCGGGCATCGGAACGCCCGACGATTTCCGGGCCCATGTGCGCAATTTCGAGGAGGCGGGTGTCGACCAGATCATCTTCCTGCAGCAGGCCGGCCGGAACACGCATGAGCAGATCTGTGCGTCGCTGAATCTGTTCGCTGACGAGGTGCTTCCCGAGTTCAAGGCGAAACAGGCCGCGAAGGAAGCGGCGAAGGCGAAGGAACTCGCGCCGTATATCGAAGCGGCGCTGGCGCGAAAACAGCGGATGCCGGAACTGAGCGACGACGAGATTCCGGTGGTCAGGGCCTCGGTCAAGTCGGTTCAGGTCAATCGCGGTCAGGTCGCCTGATAGCCCTGGAGGAAGACCTGTCCACCGTCAGAACACCGTCGCTGGAGATCGCGTATGCGGAGAGTGGTCCGGCTGACGGCTGGCCGGTCATTCTTTCGCACGGCTTTCCCTATGGCCCGGAAAGCTACGGCGATGTCACCCCGATCCTTGTTGGCGCAGGTGCGCGGGTCATCGTGCCGTTCCTGCGAGGGTATGGTCCGACACGGTTCCGCGACCGGGACGCGCCAAGGTCCGGGGAACAGGCGGCGCTGGGCGCGGATCTGCTGGCGCTGATGGACGCCATGGGAATCGGGAAGGCCGTGCTTGGTGGCTACGACTGGGGTGGACGGGCCGGGTGCGTGGTGGCGGCGCTCTGGCCGGAGCGGGTATCGGCGCTGGTTTCCGTGAACGGGTACAACATCCAGAACATCGCCCGCAGCATGGAACCGGCACCTGCCAAGGATGAGCATGCCTACTGGTACCAGTACTATTTCCATTCGGAGCGTGGCCGGGCCGGACTGACCCGGAACCGCCGGGAGATCTGCCACTTGCTGTGGCGGCTGTGGTCGCCGAAGTGGGCCTTCGATCAGGCGACCTACGACGCCACGGCGGCGCACTTCGACAATCCGGATTTCGTGGATGTCGTCATCCATTCCTATCGCCACCGCTTCGGGCTCGTGGCGGGCGATCCGGCGGTGGCGGAGATCGAGCGACGGCTGGCGGAACAGCCGTCACATCGGGCAATTTCTGCCTGGTCTCGACAT
>CAXBNO010000563.1:0-2523 GCA_963976775.1 uncultured Kordiimonadales bacterium | reverse complement strand
CTGAACGGGATCACCCGCCTCTCCCTGATCAGTCTGGTCGAGGGGGAGGGGATAGAGGTTGTCGAACGTCCCTTCACGGTCGAGGAACTGAAGACCGCACGGGAGGTGTTCCTGACCAGCGCCTCTGCCCTCGCCACGCCTGTCGTCCAGGTGGATGACCATGTGATCGGCAACGGGCGGCCCGGCAGTGTGACATCCCGTCTGGTGGAGATATTTCGTACCTATGTCGCATCGGAGCAGGTTGACGCGGCGGCGGGAAAGACCATCTGAGTCTCACCGACAGTTGTGGTTCGCCTCACTCAGGCTGTTGCCCTGGCAGCAGTGATTTGCCGCTATGCAAAATGGTGCCTTGTGTCCGGCGTGGCAGGAATCCAAGTGTAGGTACGGAAAGTATCCCTTCCGGTTGCACGTGTTCGAGGCTTCGAAGAGGCCGGTGCGGGCTGGAACAACAAGAAGGAACGACGCCAATGGCAAGCGAGCGTCCGCAGAATGTACAGGATGTATTCCTGAATCATGTCCGGAAGAACAAGGTACCTGTCACCGTGTTTCTGGTGAACGGTGTCAAGCTTCAGGGCATGATCAGCTGGTTCGACAATTTCTGTGTACTGCTGCGCCGGGATGCTCATGTCCAGCTTGTCTATAAGCACGCGATCTCCACGGTGATGCCTTCACAGCCTGTCGACCTTTTCGAGCATATTCCGGCACCATCTGCATGATGGTCTTCGCCGGGACCCTCTGGAAAGACTGACATTTGACTGAACAACATGGAACGGGTGCCATTGGTGCCCGGACGCTGCTGATCGATCCCTGGCTTCCGATGGAGGCGACGCGGGAACCTTCGGTCGCGCTGGAGGAGGCCATGGGCCTCTGTGACGCCATCCAGCTGGATGTACGCCACGCGGAATCCCTGCGCCTCGACAAGCCCCGCCCTTCGACCCTGATCGGCGGCGGCAAGGTGGCCGAGATCGCGGCGGCGGTCGAGGCACAGGAACTGGAGCTCGTGGTGGTCGATGCCACCCTTTCCCCGACGCAGCAACGCAATCTGGAGCGGGCGGTCGGGGCGAAGGTGATCGACAGGACCGGACTGATTCTGGAGATATTCGGTGCCCGCGCCCGTACGCGGGAAGGTCGTCTGCAGGTCGAACTCGCGCATCTGCAGTACCAGCGATCCCGCCTGGTGCGGTCATGGACCCATCTGGAACGGCAGCGCGGCGGTGCCGGTTTTCTTGGCGGTCCGGGTGAATCGCAGATCGAGATCGACCGACGTCTGATCGACGAGCGTATCGTGCGGCTGAAATCCGATCTCGAACACGTCAAGCGCACCCGCGGCCTGCACCGGAAACCCCGACAGGATGTCCCGTTCCCGGTCGTGGCCCTGGTCGGCTACACGAATGCCGGCAAGTCCACGCTGTTCAATCATCTGAGCGGCGCGAAGGTCTATGCCCGCGACCAATTGTTCGCGACACTGGACCCGACGATGCGGGCAGTGACCCTGTCGGACGGACGCCCCGTGATCCTTTCCGACACGGTGGGCTTCGTTGCGGACCTGCCGACCCAGCTTGTTGCCGCCTTTTCCGCGACGCTGGAGGAGGTGGTGGAGGCCGACATCATCCTGCACGTCCGGGATGCCGCCCAGCCGGACAGTCAGGCGCAGGCCGCCGATGTGGCTGGCGTGCTGGAGGGACTGGGCATCGATCCGGGCGACACGCCGCGTATCGTGGAGGTCTACAACAAGATCGACCTGCTGGATGCGGAGACACGTCAGGCCACGGCTGACGAAGCCGCAGCACGGAAGTTTCCGGGCGTTCTCGTCTCCGCGATAACGGGGGAGGGACTGGACGATCTGGCCGCAGAGATCGCCCGTCGCATCGCCCGGACCAAGGTCGAGGTCGCGACGACGGTCGATCCCGCTGATGGCGCGTCGCTCGCCTGGCTTTACCGGAACAGCGAGATACTGTCGCGGCAGGATGGGGAACAGGCGATCAGCCTGACAGTACGCATGTCTCCCGCCGACGCCGGTCGCTGGGCCAAGGAGCATCCCGGATCATGAGACTGGCCCCGTTGCATGATCGCTTCGGGGTCGAGATTCTGGATGTTGATGTGCGCCGGGTGCGTGCGGGCGAGATGTTCGCACAGATCAGGGCAGCGTTCGAGGAACACTCCCTGCTGCTCTTCCGGAACCAGGAACTCGATGATTCCGAGCACCTGCGCTTTGGCGCGCTCTTCGGTCCGGTCGAGGACCGCTCGATGGGCGCGAACGGCCCTGACGCGCGGATGGACAATGTCACCAACAGGTTGGCTGACGGAACCGTCGCAGCGGCGGACAGTCTGCACACCCTCAATCTGACCGGGAACCAGCTCTGGCATACCGACAGCACGTTCCTGCCGGTGCCTGCGCTCGCCAACCTGCTGGCAGCCCGCGTCCTGCCGTCGGAAGGTGGCGAGACGGAACTGGTATCGACCCGCGTCGCCTGGGCCGACATGCCACCGGATCTGAAGGCACGGACGGAAGGTGCCCTCTTC
>CAXBNO010000562.1:0-2524 GCA_963976775.1 uncultured Kordiimonadales bacterium | reverse complement strand
CCTGGATGGCCTGGCCGACAGACCCGACGGAGATGCCGGCCGGGCTGCTGGAAAGCCGGGTCGCCTTTGCGCACATCGCCCGCACGATTGCCGCCTTCGAGCCGGTGCGGATGATCGTGCCGGAGCCGGATCTGAAGGAGACGGCCCTGACCCTCGGCCCGAAGGTCGAACTGGTGGCGCACGACGTCGCCCATGGCTGGATCCGGGATCTTGCCCCCACATTCCTGGTGAACGAGCAGGCCCGGACCAAGGGCGTGGCGTGGAAGTTCAATGGCTGGGGCGGACGCCACATCGTGCATGAGGAAGACCACGGCTTTGCCGAGGAACTGGTGCGCCTGATGCAGGTACCCTATTTCCGCGGTCCCATCGTGCTGGAAGGCGGGGCGGTGCAGACCGATGGTCTGGGAACGGCGCTGGTCAGCGAACAGACCCTGATGAGCCCGAACCGCAATCCGCTGGTCGGACGGCGGGATATCGAAGAGATCCTGATGAACTTCTTCGGCATCGTGCGGGTGATCTGGCTCGGTGAAGGCATCAGCGGCCTGGTCGGCGGTGGTGGCCATGTCGGGCGCTTCTGCCGCTTCATCGCCCCCGGCAAGGTCCTGCTGCACTCCCCCTCCGATCCGGAGCATCCCGACTTCCGCGCCATGCAGGACAATGTGCAGCGCCTGCGCGTGGCCACCGATCCCTTCGACCGGCCCATCGGGATGCAGGAAGTGCCGGTGCCGGAGGCCATCGGCCCCGCATCCATGACCTATTGCGGCTTCTATCTCGCCAACGGGGCGGTGCTGATTCCCCGCTTCGGCGACCCGCGCGATGCGGAGGCCTTCGACCTGATCGCAGGCTGTTTCCCCGACCGGAAGGCCGTGCCTGTCGATGGCGAAGTGGTGGGCGGTGCGATACATCACCTGGCTCTGGGTGAGCCGGTGGGGAATCATCTGGCCACCTGAACGGCCAGGGAAACAACAGGCAGAAACGAAACAGGGGGAACAGGGGATGGCTGGACGTTTGCAGGGCAAGAAGTGCTTCGTCACCGCGGCGGCACAGGGCATTGGCCGGGCGACGGTGGAGGCCTGGTCGACGGAGGGCGCGACCATCATCGCGACGGATCTGAACGCGGAGAAACTGGCGGACCTCGACGGCCTGCCCGGGGGCGAGACGCACCCGCTGGACGTCACCGACCAGGCCGCCGTGGCGGCGATGGCGGCGCAGGTGGGGGCGGTGGACGTGCTGTTCAACTGCGCCGGCTATGTCGATCACGGATCGCTGCTGGACACGACGATGCAGGGCTGGGATTTCAGCTTCGAGCTGAATTGCCGCTCGCTGTTCATGGTCACCCAGGCCTTCATGCCGGCGATGCTGGCGAACGGCGGCGGCTCCATCATCAACATGGCCTCCGTCGTCAGTTCGGAGATGGGGGTGGTCAACCGCTGCGCCTATGGGGCCACCAAGGGTGCGGTAATCGGTTTCACCAAGTCGGTGGCGGCGGACTACATCGGTGAAGGCATCCGCTGCAACGCCATCTGCCCGGCCACCGTGCAGACCCCGTCACTGGATGACCGCATCAATGCCTTCGATGACCCGATCCAGGCGCGCAAGGACTTCGTGTCGCGCCAGAAGATGGGCCGCCTCGCCCGCGCCGACGAGATCGCGGCACTGGCCACCTATCTGGCCGCCGACGAAAGCCAGTACATCACCGGCCAGGCCATGGTGATCGACGGCGGCATGCATCTGTAGGGCCAGCAGATGGATCTGGCACACTGGATCGAGGGCTGGGCCGGGCAGGCGCCGGAGAAGACCGCGATCATTACCGACGATGAAACGCTGACCTATGCCGCCTTCGCCGCCGCCATAGACCGGGCGGCGCGGGCGCTACGGCATGAGTTGGGTGTCAGCGCCGGGGACCGGGTGGCGCATCTGGGCGAGAACTCCGTGGCGCAACTGGTGCTGTTCTTCGCCTGCGCCCGGGCCGGTGTCAGTCTGGTGACCCTGAACTGGCGGCTGGCCCCGCCGGAGCATGGCTTTCAACTGGCCGACAGCGGGGCCGGCGTGCTGTTCGCCGATCCCGGTTTCATTCCCCATGCGGACGCCATTCCGGATGACCTGCCGGGCCTGAAACATGTTTCCCTCGGTCCGGCGCAGGGCCGCTGGAGCGCCTGGAACGACCATCTGGCGGCAGCGGCGACGGGGGCGGCCATCGCGCCGGAGGCCGACCATGAAACACCCGTGCTGCTGGTCTATACTTCCGGCACCACGGGCCGCCCGAAGGGCGCTGTGCTGACCCAGGGCAACGTCTTCTGGAACGCGGTCAATGCGACCCACGCCCATGACATGGTCAGCACCGACCTGATCCTGACCAACCTGCCGCTGTTCCATGTCGGCGGGCTGAACAACCAGACGACGCCCGCGTTTCATGCCGGGGCCACGGTCTGTCTGCAGCCACGCTTCGATCCGGCGATGACGCTCGGTGCCATCGACCGGCTGCGCCCGACACTGGCGCTGGCCGTGCCGGCGATGATGCAGG
>CAXBNO010000561.1:0-2531 GCA_963976775.1 uncultured Kordiimonadales bacterium | reverse complement strand
CGGAGACCTTTGCCTCCGAGATCGGGACGAACGCTCCCTCGACAAAGGCGCAACCGCCCGCGAAGGGATTGGCGTCGCCGACGGCGCTCTGGCGTACGGGTGTCTGGTCGTTCATGATCGCTCCTCCATGGTCACCATGATCGCGCCAATCGACCGGGCCGTATAGCCCGACACCGCATCAATCGCTGGACAGGCGCGCAGTTTTCTTCGGGGGAGGAGTGACATGACCGACAGACAGGCCCGCTGGCTGATCAGCACGGCAGAACTCGCAGCCAGCATGGATGCGCCAGACCTGCGCATCTTCGACTGCTCTACACGGCTGGTGCCCGATCCGGAGGCCACCTATCGCGTCGAGCCCTGTATTGCTGACTGGCAGGCCGCGCACATACCGGGGGCTGCGTTCATCGATATTCAGGCCGACCTCTCGCGGCCCGATCCGAAGCTGCGTTTCACCCTGCCGACAGCGGAGGCCTTCGCCGAAGGGGCCGGTCGCATCGGCATCGGCGATGATACGCGTGTGGTGCTCTACAGCCGGTTTCATCCCATGTGGGCGACCCGGGTCTGGTGGATGCTGCGGGCCTTCGGTTTCGACAATGCCGCAATCCTGGATGGCGGCATCGACAAATGGGAGGCCGAAGCCCGCCCGACCGAGAGCGGCAGCGTGCGGCACCCGCCCGCGACCTTCACGCCCCGCCCCCGCCCGGAGCTGATTGCCGACCAGGCGCGGGTCAGCGCGGCGCTGACGGAAGACGGTACGACCGTACTCAATGCGCTGGGGCGCGACCAGCATTCCGGCACCGGGGGCACGCACTACGGGCGTCCGGGCAGGATCGCGGGCAGCGTGAACGTGCCCGCGCGGGAGATGCTGGACCCGGTGACGAAGGCCTTCCTGCCCCTGCCGCAGTTGCAGAAGATGCTGGATGATGTGGGGGCGGACGGCTCCGGCCCTGTCGTCACCTATTGCGGCGGCGGCATCGCGGCAACGACACCGGCCTTCGTCATGGCCCTGCTGGGACGCGATGACGTGGCGCTGTACGACAACTCGCTGAGCGAGTGGTGCGTGAACCCCGATCTGCACATGGAGACCGATAGCTGATGATTTTTCACAAGACCCGCCTGCTCGCCAGCCTTCTCGCCGGTTGCCTGCTCGGCGGTGCCGCAATGGCTGCGGAGGAGCCATCCATGATCGAGGAAATCGACCAGAGCGTGGTCAAGGAGGTCTCCGATCTGGTGGTGGCGAACATCCATGTGGGCGATTGCGGCGGCACCCCGTGCGACCCGGCCAATGCCATGGAGAAGATCGACGGCATGCTGCCGCGTGACATGACACGGCAGGTCATCTCCCGCGCTGCGGGCTCAGCCTTCGCCGAGTTCTGCGAACTGGACTGGGGCAGCCAGTCCTATCTGCCGCTGATGGACCGGGAACGGAACAGCGGCTGCTGGTCGGAGCGCCAGATCGCGGCCGTTGCGGTCACCCACGGCATCGGCATGGGGCTCTACCGGAACTCGCTGAAGACCGAGATCGGACAATGCACCCCCTCGGTGAAGTCGGCGGTGGAGCAGTACCTGCTGTCCCTGCGCAATTTCACCAAGCGCGACGATTGCCCGCGCTGGTAGAGACCGACCGTGCGGGCCGACAGCCCCGTTGGAGATCGCTGTCGCCAACGGATCCATGCCTCTCCGGACGGGACCGGAAATCGCCCGACGGGGACAGGGCTGCCTGCCCTTGCTGTCCCCCGGTTTCCTGTAGGGTGATCAACCGGCAGCCGTTCTCGCCGACAGCGACCTCCAGAGCCAGGGCGACAGGCTGATGACGACAATGCCGATGGAGAGAAAGCACCAGATCGCCGGCATCTCGTTCGGGTCGTCCGTGAGCAGGCTGGCCAGGATCGGGCCGAAAAGCGCATGAAAGAGCACGAATCGCCACGCGCCGTACAGCAGCGGTGCCACGAACACCGCCAGCACATAGGTCGGAAACGCGCCAGGCAGGCTGACATCGAACCCGGACATGTTCATGATATCGTTGAAGGGCGCAGCCCACGCTATATGCCACTCGCCAAGTGTCGTGCACATCGTTTCCCCGCACAGCGACATACCGACCCGGCATGTGCCTGCCCACGCAAAGGGATAGAGTTGCAGCAACATGACGCCGGCCGAGAACGCACAGGCTCCGTAGGCCAGACCCCGCGCGACGGGACGAATGCGTGAACGGCTCAGTTCCATCGCGAACGCGTTGATGAAGAAGGGCTGGAAGATGATGTGCAGCAGCGAGAAGAAGGTGATCACCTGATTGGCCGGTGCTGAGCAATTGCCCGCCACCAGGTAGCCCGCCGCTTGCAGCGCTTCCATGGCCGTGAAATAGGCGATGGTCAGCGGTATGGCACTTGCCCGCTTCTGCCTGATCGTGACGGCTGTCGCAGCCACGCCTGCGCCAGTCATGACCAGCGAAACTGTTAATCCCCAACACATTTCCAATACTAGAGCGTTCCATCAAATGATTGAATCGATTTGGGATTCCCAAATCGGTCAGG
>CAXBNO010000560.1:0-2533 GCA_963976775.1 uncultured Kordiimonadales bacterium | reverse complement strand
CTGGAACATGAACGCAACATTCTCGCGTTCCACCAGCTTGCGGGTCTGCTCCACGGTGCGCGGCGGGCTGTAGCCGTCATCGACCGAGACAAAGTTGATCTGGCGACCGTTGACGCCGCCCTCGCCGTTGATCTTGTCGAAGCAGGCACCGATCGACTTGGCGATGGAGCTGTAGGCCGCAGCAGGACCGGAATAGGGGTTGGTATTGCCGATCTTGATTTCCTTGGCGGTGACACCGGGCGCATTGCGCGCTTCGGCGGCACCCATGGCGACGGCCAGCGCAGCCGCGGATACCATGGTTGTTGTGAGCAGTTTCATATCTGTCTCCTCTGTTGCTCGTCGGGCTTGATTCTTCTCCGCTGGTTCCGGCCCGTCCGGCACCAGCGGTTGGCTGAATGCGGTGATCCTAGCGCCTGGTGCTGATCTTATGCACCAAAATCTGCGCGAGGCCAGCGGCCCCCATGGGCATCACGTAAACCGTGAAGATCAGGAACAGACCGTAGATCAGGCCAGTGAGACCCTGAGGGTTGTTGATGTAATTCTCAAGGCTTGTGGCAGCCAGATCCGCAATGTTCGGAATCTCCAGGACGAACCAGCCACCGAATATGGCACCGAACAGACTGGCGATACCACCGACCACACCACCGACCAGGAACTTGATCGCTTCCGCAAATGTGAAGCTCTCGGGCGCCAGATACTCGTCCATGATCGCGAACAGTGAACCGGCGACACCGGTGTACATGGCGCTGACACCAAAGGCGGCCGACTTGAAGATGGAGGTATTGATGCCCATCGTCTTCGCCGACAGCGGGTTGTCGCGGATCGCGATCAGGGCACGGCCCGTGCGCGAATGCACCAGGTTCCACGCGCCTGCGAACATGATCACGGCCACGAGTGCGGTGAACATGTACTTCCAGCGGTCAACTGACAGTTCCTCCCCCGTGATCGAGATGACGATGCCGTCGATCCAGGCCGGCGGATAGGGCGTGTCGAGCACGATGCCCTGCACACCGCCGGTCAGGTGGGCGATGCCGTCATACTTCAGCAGTTGCGGCGTCGCGATGGCGAGGGCGAAGGTCGCCAGCGCCAGAAACAGACCGTCCAGGCGCAGGGCCGGAAGTCCGAACAGGAAACCCGCCACGAAGCAGACTGCCGCCGCCGGGATGATGGTGGTCCAGTAGGGCATGCCCAGCTGTTCCATCATGATCGCGGTCGAATAGGCGCCCACGGCGAAGAAGGCACTGTGGCCCAGCGAGAACTGGCCGTTGAACCCGGTCAGCAGGTTCAGCCCCAGCACCGCCAGCATGTACATCAGGATCTTGCCGAATTCGTAGATGTCATAGCCGTCATAGACCATGGGCAGCACGACGATTGCGGCGAGAAGGGCATAGAGCCCGACCTTCTCCAGCAACGGCAGCGGGACACCCAGGACGATGATGCGGTCCTTGGGGTTCTGGTTCAGGAATGCCGGGACGTTTCCGGCCATGTCTGTACTCACCATGATCAGACCCTCTTAACGACCACGCGACCGAGCAGGCCGGCGGGCTTGACCAACAGGACAACGATGATCAGCACCAGAGCAACCGTCAGCTTCAGCTGACTGCCGACGACGAAGGTGCCCATCCAGTTCTCGAGAATGCCGACCATGAAGCCCCCCAGAACGGCACCGAGCGGGCTGGTCAGCCCACCGACAACCGCACCGGCGAAGCCATACAGCAGGGTACCAAGCATCATGTCCGGCGTCAGGAACGTGATCGGTGCGATCAGCATGCCGGCGACGGCCCCGACCGCAGCCGCAAGGCCCCAGCCGAGCGCCAGCATGAAGCCCACGCGGATACCGACGAGGCGTGCCGACTCTGGTGCGGCAGCCGCCGCACGCATGGCCAGCCCGATCGGCGTGTAGCGGAAGAAGGCATAGATCATGGCCAGCATGATCAGGGTCACAGCCACCATTCCCGCTCGATGCGCACTTATCACCCCGTCAATCAGTGGCGTATGGCCGAACGGGGTCTGGAACTGCTTCGGCGTGAAGTCGAACAGGAAGCCCGCCAGGCTGTTGAACATCGAGAACAGCGCGATGAAGACGATGATGTGGCTGAGCACCGGTGCGTCGCTGATCGGCGCGAAGACGATCCGTTCGATCGCGGCACCGCCGATGAAGGAGACGATGATGCAGACCACGAAGGCCACCCAGAACGGCAGGCCGAGGCCCGCGTCGTCCATCAGGTACCAGGCGATGTAGGTGGAAAACATGGCCATCTCGCCCTGGGCGAAATTGAAATGGTCGATGGCCTGATAGATCATGACGACAGCAAGGGCGAGACAGGCATAGATCGCGCCTGAAGCAAGTCCGCTGACAGTCTGTTCGATGAAAAGATCCATGTCCGGATTGCCCCGTCAGTAGCCGAGATAGGATTTGCGAACCTGCTCGTCATCCATGATCTTGTCCGCAGGACCAGTCATGGCGACGTTGCCGGTTTCGAGAAGATACGCGTTCTTGGAGATATCCAGCGCCAGGTTGGCGTTCTGTTCG
>CAXBNO010000559.1:0-2534 GCA_963976775.1 uncultured Kordiimonadales bacterium | reverse complement strand
AAGCCCCAGCGGTCCTGACAGCCAGTCGTGCATGGCGCCGGAACTGTCACTCATGGCCGACCGCCCCTCACGCAGGCATGACAGGGGCGCGCAGATCCAGCGTATGCGGGAATCGCGTGTTCCGTTCCTTTACAGGCACTCCGACCGGACCCGGCGAATGACCACGGGGTTCGAACCGCGACAGTCGCCTGCCCTCTGCCTCTTCCCCGTTCACCGGCGACACCTCGTAGTTCCGTCCGCCGGGATGAATCACGTGATAGCGGCAGCCACCGATCGACCGTCCCGACCATGTATCGATCACGTCAAAGACCAGCGGACTGTGAATGTCGATCATCGGATGCAGCGCGCTGTAGGGTGCCCAGGCCTTGTAGCGGACACCCGCGACCCAGGTCCCGGCGTGGGATGTTGCCGCCAGCGGGACGTGCCGACCGTTGCAGGCGACCAGATAGCGTTCCGGATCGGAGAGGCCGGAGATCTGCACCTGCACACGCTCCAGCGATGAGTCGACATAGCGCGCGGTGCCGCTGCTGCCGGACTCCTCCCCCAGCACATGCCAGGGCTCCAGGGCATTGCGGATCTCGATCTCCATACCGTGAACCGTCGCCTCGCCCATGCGCGGGAAACGGAACTCGTATTGTGCCCGGTACCAGTCCAGATCGAAGGCCAGTCCAGCCTCCTGCATCTCGGCGATCACCTGCTCGAAGTCCCGCCAGGCGTAGTAGGGCAGCATGTGGCGGTCACGCAGCGCATCACCATGACGGACAAGCGGGCGGGTATAGGGCTGCTTCCAGAACCGGGCGATCAGACCGCGCAGCAAAAGCTGCTGCGCCAGCGACATCTCCGCATGGGGCGGCATCTCGAAGGCGCGGAACTCCACCAGGCCAAGACGACCTGTCGGGCCGCTGGGGGAATAGAGCTTGTCGATGCAGATCTCGGAGCGGTGCGTGTTGCCGGTCAGATCGATCAGCAGGTTGCGCAGCATCCGGTCAACGGTCCAGGGTCGCACGTCCTCGCCCTGCTTCGGCAGTTGCGACAGCGCGATCTCCAGCTCATAGAGCGTGTCGTCACGCGCCTCGTCCACCCGTGGCGCCTGACTGGTCGGGCCGATGAACATGCCCGAGAACAGGTAGCTCAGGCTCGGATGGTTCTGCCAGTAGCGGATCAGCGAACCCAGCAGGTCCGGTCGCCGCAGGAACGGGCTGTCCGCAGGTGTCGCGCCACCGACAACGATGTGGTTGCCACCACCGGTGCCCACATGGCGACCATCGACCATGAACTTCTCGGTGCCGAGACGGGTCTGGCGCGCATCGTCGTAGAGCCCCCTGGTGATGTCACGCAGCATGGCCCAGTCGGTCGCGGGGTGCACATTGACCTCGATCACCCCCGGATCGGGTGTGACCCGGATGACACTCAGGCGCGGATCCGGCGGGGGCTCGTAGCCCTCGATATGGATCGGCATGTTCATGGTCGCGGCGGCATCTTCCGCCGCGGCGATCAGTTCCAGGTAGTCCTCCGCACAGACGGTCGGGGGCAGGAACAGGTTCAGCCTGCCGGAGCGCGGTTCGACCACGAGCGCCGTGCGCACGACATCGCTGACGGCACCGGCGGGCGCGGCCTTTGCGGGCTTGCACCTGGCCGCCGCGGTGCCGGATCCCGAAACCACCGGCCCCGCCGCAGCGCCGAAGCGTGCCGACAGTTCGGCAGGGTCGGGCAGCGGTCCCTCGATCGAATAGGGATCGACCGGTGTCGTGCTGGGGTATTTCTCCGGCGGCAGATAGGGCAGCGCGGAAAGCGGCAAGCGGAAGCCCACCGGGGAATCCCCGGGCAGCAGGAACATGTACCCCGCCTTGAACTCCCACGGGCCGGTGATCCAGTGCTCACCTGCCTCGTCATGTCCGCGCATCACCGGCAGGACGTAGCCCTTGGGCTTGTCGAGGCCACGGCGCAGCACATCGGCGAGCCGCTTGCGATCCTGATCCTTGGCAAATGCCGGGTCTTCCGGGCTGAGGTTGATCGGCAACTGCTGCTCGGCCTTCAGGTGCGCCAGCGGATCCTCGTAAGCCGGGATGACATACCGCCGGTCGACCTGAAGCCGGTCGCACAGCAGTTGCGTGAAGGTCTCTGCATCGGCGGTCGTCGGCGCGTAATCCTTGTCCTCGCTCGCGATCAGGTCAGCCCGGTTCCATAGCGGCAGCCCGTCGTTGCGCCAGAACAGGCCGAAGGCCCAGCGCGGCAGCGGCTCCCCGGGATACTGCTTGCCCTGACCGAAGGTGAGCAACCCGTCCGGCGCAAAGCGGCTGCGAATGCGCTTGATCAGGTCAAAAGCCAGTTTCCGCTTGTTCGGCCCCAGCGCGTCGGTATTCCATTCCGCGCCATCCATGTCGTCGATGGAGACGAACGTCGGCTCGCCCCCCATCGTCAGGCGGACGTCGCCGTCCTGAAGCTGCTTCTCGATCTCCTGGCCCAGTGCGTCGACCTTGTCCCAGGCATCTTCCGAGAACGGCTTGGTGACACGGCGCGATTCATAGATCCGG
>CAXBNO010000558.1:0-2538 GCA_963976775.1 uncultured Kordiimonadales bacterium | reverse complement strand
GGAATGGCCGTTTTCCTGGTCTGATCGCGAATGCGTGTCCGGTGGATGCCGGATCCGGAACGACGACCGGGCGGCCATGAAGGCTGTGCCGGACACTGCCACAGACGGACAGGGCGTCGAACAGCATGAAAATCGGTATCCCGAAGGAGCGCCGCCCGTTGGAGCGGCGCGTTGCCGTTTCACCGGAGACGGCGAAGAAGTTCACGGGCCTTGGTGCCACGGTCGTCGTCGAGTCGGGGGCGGGCGCAGCCTGTGGTCTGACGGACGACCTGTTCAGGGCGGCGGGCGCGGAGATCGCGAGCAATGCGGCCGCTGCCGTGGGGGACGCGGATCTGGTTCTGAAGGTGCGTCGGCCACTGACGGAGGCCGAGGGCGGACCGGATGAGGCCGCGATGCTGAAATCCGGTGCGGTACTGGTTGCCGGAATGGAGGCACTGCAGAATGCCGGGCAGGTTGCCGACTATGCGTCGAAGGGCATCGTGGCCTTTGCCATGGAACTGATGCCGCGTATCACCCGTGCCCAGTCCATGGATATCCTGTCGTCGCAGTCCAATCTGGCCGGCTACAAGGCCGTGCTGGACGCGAACGAGCATTTTCTCCGCGCCATGCCGATGATGATGACGGCGGCGGGTACCATTGCCCCGGCCCGTGTGTTCGTGTTCGGCGCCGGCGTTGCCGGACTGCAGGCGATCGCGACGGCAAAGCGACTTGGCGCCGTTGTCTCCGCCACGGATGTGCGGCCCGCGACGCGTGAGCAGGTGATGAGCCTGGGCGGCAAGTTCGTGGCCCCGGACATCGAGGAGTCGGGCGACGGCGAGGGCGGCTATGCGAAGGAAATGTCCGACGCCTACAAGGCCAGGCAGGCCGAGATGATCGCCGAGGCGATGAAGAAGACCGATATCGCAATCACCACCGCGCTGATCCCGGGCCGCAAGGCCCCGATCCTGATCACGGCGGAGCATGTGAAATCCATGCGCCCGGGCTCGGTCATTGTCGATCTGGCGGCTGAGATGGGCGGAAACTGTGAACTGACGACGCCGGGCGAGGTCACGGTCGAGCATGGGGTGACCATCGTCGCCCATCTGAACATGGCAAGCCGCATTGCCACCGACGCTTCACTGCTGTTCGCGAAGAACCTGTGGAACTTCCTCTCGCCACACATCGACAAGGAATCCGGTGAGTTGAAGATCAACTGGGAAGACGAAACCGTCACCGGCACGCTGCTGACGCGCGATGGCCAGGTGGTTCATGCGCAACTGAAGGGTGAGGGCTGATCATGGAAGCCGTTGATCCGTTTGTATTCCGGCTGGCGATCTTCGTGCTGGCGATCTTCGTCGGCTATTATGTCGTCTGGTCGGTGACGCCCGCACTGCACACCCCGCTGATGTCTGTCACCAACGCCATCAGCTCGGTCATCGTCGTTGGTGCCCTGCTGGCAGTCGGGCCCGACGTTGGCGGCGACGGTTCGACCTTCGCCAAGGTCATGGGCTTCTTCGCGGTCATCCTGGCGTCGGTGAATATCTTCGGCGGCTTCGTCGTCACCCAGCGGATGCTGGGCATGTACAAAAAGAAGAAGAAGTAGGAGCAACCGGGCATGTCGGCCAACCTGACCGCAATCGCCTATCTGGTTTCGGGCATCCTCTTCATCATGGCGCTGAGGGGACTGTCGTCGCCCGTGTCCAGCCGCCGTGGCAATGTCCTCGGCATGATCGGCATGACCATTGCCGTGCTGACCACCATCGTCAGCCCGAACCCTACGGCATCCTGAACGCCGCCGGTGAACTGAAGATCGGCAGCCGCATCGAGATGGCGCTGGGTGTGGTCATCGGTGCCATCACCTTCTCCGGCTCCATCATCGCCTTCGCCAAGCTGCAGGAACTGATGACCGGCAATCCGATCACCTTCCCCGGCCAGCACCCGCTGAATGCGCTGATCGGTCTGGTGATTGTCGCTGCCATCGTGCTGTTCACCATTGATGTCGATCCGACCTGGTTCTGGGTCATGACCATCCTGGCGCTGGTGATCGGTTTCCTGCTGATCATTCCCATCGGCGGGGCGGACATGCCCGTGGTCGTGTCGATGCTGAACAGCTATTCCGGCTGGGCGGCTGCAGGCATCGGCTTCACGCTGGAGAACACGGCACTGATCATCGTCGGTGCGCTGGTCGGATCCTCCGGTGCGATCCTCAGCTACATCATGTGCAAGGGCATGAACCGGTCGTTCTTCAATGTCATCCTTGGCGGTTTCGGCGGCGATTCCGCCGCCTCCGCCGCGACGCGCAGTGACAAGCCGGTCAAGGCCGGTTCTGCCGAGGATGCCGCCTTCATCATGAAGAATGCCGGCAAGGTCGTCATCGTGCCGGGTTACGGCATGGCGGTGGCGCAGGCGCAGCATGCGCTGCGCGAGATGGCCGACAAGCTGAAGGAAGAGGGGGTGGAGGTCGTATATGCCATTCACCCGGTCGCCGGGCGGATGCCGGGACACATGAACGTGCTGCTGGCGGAGGCCAATGTGCCCTATGACGAGGGCTTCGAGCTG
>CAXBNO010000557.1:0-2558 GCA_963976775.1 uncultured Kordiimonadales bacterium | reverse complement strand
TCACCTGCGGCACGGATTTCATCCAGCTTTCGGGGGAGGACGGGACCGCGCTCGCGCACATGGCGCACGGTGGCCGTGGCTGCATCTCGGTGACCGCCAATGTCGCGCCGAAGCTCTGCGCAGAGTTTCAGGAGGCTTGCCTGGCCGGTGACTATGCCGCCGCGCTGGAACTGCAGGACCGGCTGATGCCGCTGCATGTCGCCCTGTTCCTGGAGCCGAGCCCGGCACCGGTGAAGTATGCGCTGTCGCGCGTTCGCGATGTGTCGGACGAGGTCAGGTTGCCCGTGGTACCTGTTGGCCAGGACACCCGCGACCGGGTTGATGCCGCGCTGCGTCACGCCGGACTGCTGAACTGAACCGGCTCCTGCGCCGGTCCCGTTGCTGACGGGATCGGGGCGGGAGACTTCCAACACGATACAAGGACTCCTGCCTCGTGGGACGGACAATCGCGGAAAATCGCAAGGCCCGGTACAACTACTTCATCGAGGATACGATGGAGGCCGGGATCGTCCTGACCGGAACCGAGGTCAAGGCACTGCGTCAGGGTCGGGCCAACATCGCCGAGTCCTACGCCTCACCGGAGGGTGACGAACTCTGGCTGATCAATGCGCATATCCCGGAGTACGAGGCGGGCAATCGCCACAATCACGAGCCGACACGCCGCCGCAAGCTGTTGCTGAAACGCAAGGAGATCGAGCGGCTCGCCGGTGCGCGCAACAAGCAGGGCATGACCCTGGTGCCGCTGAAGCTCTACTTCAACGATCGCGGGCTGGCGAAACTGTCGGTCGGTCTTGCCAAGGGCAAGAAGCTGCATGACAAGCGGGCCACGGAGAAGGACCGCAACTGGAACCGCCAGAAGCAGCGACTGATGCGGGAAAAGGGCTGACAGGCCTCGGGCGGCTGCGCTGTCGAGCTATTGACCCATGTAGATCAGGATGCCTGAGACGCTCAGGACGGAGATCCCGGTCGTGACCAGGACAATCGTCGATGCGCGGGCACTCGCGACGCCATACTGGGTCGCCAGCACGAAGATGTTGGCCCCCGTCGGCAGCCCGGCGATCAGGACGATCAGCGCCACCGTCTCGCCGGGCAGGTCGAGAAGCAGGGCGCTGGCCATCCAGGCCAGCACAGGCATCAGCGCCAGTTTCAGGACCACCGCGAAGCCGACCTCGCCCTTGCCCTCCGCGATCGGTCGGCCATACAGCGATCCGCCCAGCGCGAACAGGGCACACGGCCCGGCGGCACCACCCAGCAGACTGCCGAAGCGATCCACCGGCTCCGGGATCGGAATCCGGAGGATACCGACAACCACACCAACCAGCATCGCGATCATGAAGGGATTGCGCAGGAAGCCCCTGAAAACCCGGGCAAACAGCCTTGGTATGGAAATCGTCCCCGGGGCGGCGGCCTCCATGCAGAACATGGTCAGCGAAATGATGATCAGATTGTCCGCCACAACGATCATGCCTGCCGGCGGCCCGGCAGCGGGGCCAAGCGAGGCGATGGCCAGCGGTATGCCCAGATAGACGATATTGCCGAACGAGGAAGCCCCGGCGATCACTGCACGTTCCTGGAAACTGTTGCGGAACAGCACGGCGCCGCCAAGCAGTGCGATCATGAATATGGTCACCGAAGTACCGGAGTAGGCCACGATCAGCCGCCAGTCGAACAGCTCCAGGATCGGCGCCCGTGCCATGGTGAAGAACAGCATTGCCGGCAGGGCAAAGAAATAGACGAAGGTATTGAGGCCGCTCAGCGCCGCCTCCCCCATCAGGCGAAAGCGCATGGCCGCGAAACCGACCAGAACCATCGCGAACAGGGGCAGGACCGCATTGATGACAGAGGTCATGCGACAGGCTGCATCAACAGCTTCTCGGCCCTCTTCCGGTAGGCATCTCCCGGCGTCGTGGGCTGACCCGACTGTCGGTCAAAGAACGCCAGCACATAGTCCACCACCGCGACCGGGCGATCATTGCCGACGTCGTGAATCAGGTGCCGGAAGCTGCAGGACCGCTTGCCGAAACCGACAAGGCCGGTATGGGCGGTCAGCAGATCGCCAATGGCCGGAACATGGAACTGGGTCACCTGCAGCGCGTTGACGCCGGTTCCGAAATGCGACCCGATCAACAGGTCGCGGGTCAGACCGGCTTCGATCTGCGTCGCCCAGAGTCCCCGTGTCGCCACATCGAACAGTGCCCGCGGGGTCATGCGACCGGACGGGTCACCATCACGGGTCTCCACCGTCCCGAGCCAGCTCTGCCGCATCGCAGGATCACGGGCGGGCGGGTCCGTGACTTCCGGCATGGCGCGCAATGGGGCGACGGGTTCCGCATCGGCCATGACCACCGGTTCAAGAAATGCGCCGGTCGCGACATCGATCCGGTCGATCCCGGTCTCGAAACAGGTCACCAGGGCATTGTCATGACTGCGCAGCAGGCGACCGCTGAGCTGTCCACGGCCATCCGCCGTCTCGGCCACCTTGCCGACGATGAAACCGGCATCCCCGGCGGCCATTTCCCGGCGATAGTCGATCCGCAGTCGACGGGCACCAAAGCCAA
>CAXBNO010000556.1:0-2569 GCA_963976775.1 uncultured Kordiimonadales bacterium | reverse complement strand
TATCGGGTGACAAGGTCGAGGGGCAGACGACTGAGCACCTCCGACCCGTTTGCGGTCACCAGCGAGGTCCGGCCCAGTGTCATCGCCGTGCCGCTGTCGCTGTCCATCAGGATCATGTGCAGGAAGAACACCATCCCCGGCGCGATTTCCACCGGATTGTCGGCATAGAACATCGGCCAGTCCATCCAGTTCGGCGCAAAGGTGGTGCCGAGACAGTAACCACAGGCATTCATCCGGTGTGCCGTCAGACCGGCATCATCGAAGACCCGGGCATGTGCGGCAAAGACATCCCCCATGGTCGATCCGGGTTTCAGCGCCGCCTCGCAGGCCAGCAGGGCATCGACCGCGCGGGCATGCATGTCCGTGTGTGCCGGTCTGGGCGATCCGATGGGCACGGTCCGCATCAGCGCGGCGTGGTAGCGCCGGTAGGCACCCGCCCATTCCAGGGTCAGCTGATCGTCCGCATCCAGATTGCGCCGTCCGGTGAAATAGCGGCAGAGCAGCGCGCCCTCACCGGAGCCGATGATGAATTCGTTGCCGGAATAGTCGCCGCCACCGCGAAAAACGGCCCCCTGCATCGCAGCCAGGATATCGCCCTCGAACGCGCCGGCACGGGTTTCGGCAATGCCCGCATCCCAGGCAGCATCGCCCAGTTCGGCCGCACGGCGGACGTAGCCGATCTCCGCCGCGCTCTTGACCAGCCGCAAGCGGCTGACCAGCAGCGACGCGTCCGACATGGCGCAGAAGCCTTCCATGGCGCGGTCGAGGCGACGCAGGTTGTGTCCTGTCAGGCCATAGGCATCCAGTTCGACCCCGACCCGGGCACCATCCAGCCCCAGGTCGGCCATCATCTCGCACAGGTTGTCGGCGGGGTTCATGCCCTCACGGTCTTCCCATACACGGATGTCGGCAACATCGGACGTATGCCGCGCCTGGCGCAGGTCCGGCGCGCGGGTCAGCAGCGCGGTGCGCCCGTCCGCCGTCAGGACCAGGCACTGGAAGAAGACATAGCCGAAGGTGTCGTAGCCGGTCAGATAGTACATGCTCTCCTGCCGGAACATCAGCAGGGCATCCATCCCCTGCTTGCGCAGCGCGGCGCAGGCCCGGTCGCGGCGCTCGGCCATCTCCTCGGCAGCAAAATGCAGGGGCATGTCTCAGGTCTCCTTCAGCATGATGGCGCTGATCAGGCGGCCATAGTCGGGCTCACCCCGGTGCACGGATCGGCGATAACTGTAGAACAGTTCCGGTTCCGGATATGTGTCACGCACCAGATCGTGAAAGCGCGCGACGCCCGCCACCTCCGCCTGACGGCGGATGAACCCCGGCAGATCGAAGAACGGTCGCGGCGCATCATCGGGCTGGTGGAAGTACCGTGCGTTCTCCGCACCCATCGCCAGAAAGCGGTCGCGGAACTCAGGCCCGACCTCGTAGGACGCCTGCGCCAGGGTCGGTCCGAGCGTCACGCTGATCCTGTCGCGACGGGCACCCAGCGCCTCCATCGCCGTCACGGTTGCCTGCAGAACCCCATCCAGCGCGCCCTTCCAGCCGGAGTGGGCGGCTCCGATGACCTGTGCCTGCGCGTCGGCGAACAGCAGCGGCCCGCAGTCGGCGGACAGCACCCCCAGCGCCAGACCCGGCACCCGGGTCACCATTGCATCCGCCTTCGGTCGCGGACCATCGAAGCGGTCGGTCACCGTCACCACGTCCGGGCTGTGATGCTGATGCACGGTCAGCAGGTGGCGCGCACCGATATGGCGGCGCACCAGATCGCGGTTGATGGTCACCGCCATCGGATCGTCGGTCGATCCGGGACCGCAATTCAGTCCGGCATGGATCTTCCGCGATACCCCGCCCTTGCGGGTGAAGAAACCATGCGCGATGCCGGGCAGACCGGTCAGGTCAGGGCTGGAAAGCGTCGTCAGGCTCATAGGCTGTCGGGGTGTCCATGTTCGGGGATGTCAGGCAGAGCGCCTTGAACAGCGTACCCATCCGGTCCGGGTCCGTCAGCCGGTGATAGGCACCGACCAGCGCATCCCGGGTCGGCGGGTCGGCCCTTGCCACCAGTTGCGCCAGTCTCGGCTCCACGCCCAGCCGCCGCAGCAGGTCGCGCTGGCTGATCGGACCGAAGGCATGGGCACCGCCATGGAGCGCGGCCCGCGCCATGGCGGCGAAGTCCACATGCGCAGTCAGGTCGGCGCTGCCGATGTCGGACAGGATCGGGTGAAACGCATGACGGCGCACGGCCTGCAAGGTATCCCCCACCGCCGTTTCGCCGTGACCGTAGTCGATGAACAGGGCCGCGCCGCCCTGCACCGCCAGCCGGGTGCCGATGGCCTCCACCAGCCGCCGCCCCTCCTCCGAGATCTCGAAGGTCTCGCCGTCCTTCAGTTCCGGCATATCGTCCGGCGTTTCGAAGACCAGGGGTTCCTCCACAAAGCCGAGCCTGCCGTCGCTGACGCCGACACACCGCTCCTTCAGTTCACCATCCTGCATGGTGATCTGCCGGATCGGCAGGGCGTCGAGCAATTCGTTGCCGATCAGCAGCAGCGGACCGTCCGGCAGCTTGCCC
>CAXBNO010000555.1:0-2578 GCA_963976775.1 uncultured Kordiimonadales bacterium | reverse complement strand
CGCCGTCTCGATGAACTGAATGCCCTCGCCGAGGATCCGGACCTGTGGAATGACGCGGACCGGGCCCAGGCGCTGATGAAGGAGCGGACGACCCTCGATCAGTCGATCACCCGGCAACGCGAACTCGAACAGGAACTGGATGACTCGTTGGAGTTCATTCTTCTGGGCGAGGAAGAAGACGACGCTGCCACTGTCGAGGAGGCCGAGGCCACTCTGCGCCGGATGAAGGAACAGGTTGATCGCCTGTCGCTGGAGGCATTGCTGTCGGGCGAAGCCGACAGCAATGACAGCTATCTGGAAGTCCATGCCGGTGCCGGTGGCACCGAGAGCCAGGACTGGGCCGAGATGCTGTTGCGCATGTACGTGCGCTGGGCGGAGAAGCGCGGCTACAAGATCGAATGGATCGAGGAATCGGGCGGTGAGGAGGCCGGTATCAAGTCCGCCACCGTCCGGGTGCAGGGACACAATGCCTATGGCTGGCTGAAGTCGGAGAGCGGCGTGCACCGGCTGGTGCGGATATCGCCCTATGACTCGCAGAGCCGCCGCCACACCAGCTTTGCCTCCGTCGGGGCCTTCCCCGCGATCGATGACGAGATCGACATCGAGATCGAGGACAAGGACCTGCGCGTCGATACCTACCGGGCGTCCGGTGCGGGTGGCCAGCACGTCAACCGGACCGATTCGGCGGTGCGCATCACGCATGAGCCGACCGGGATCGTTGTGCAGTGCCAGAACGACCGCAGCCAGCACAAGAACCGTGCCGCCGCCATGTCGATGCTGAAGGCCCGCCTCTACGAGCGTGAACTGCAGATCCGGGAGGCCGAGAAGCAGGCCCTGCACGACGCCAAGGGCGACATCGGCTGGGGCCACCAGATCCGCTCCTACGTCCTGCACCCCTACCAGATGGTGAAGGACCTGCGCACGGGGGAGGAAACCGGCAATACCCAGGACGTCCTCAACGGCGACCTCGACGCCTTCATGGAAGCCGCCCTCGCCCAGCGCGTCGGCGGCGGCGAGGCGGAGGCGGGGTAGGGACTGTCAGGTGTCATGAGCGAAGGGTCGCCAAGAGGTCAGGACTGGAACGATGGCGAGATCGACCTGATCGTTGCCGATTACTTCGACATGTTGCGGCTGGAGCTTGCAGGCCAATCTTACAACAAGACTGAGCATCGCCGTGCCTTGCAGCAGTTCGTGAAGCGCACTGAGAAGTCCATTGAGTACAAGCACCGGAACATCAGTGCCGTCCTGCGGGAACTCAGTCTGCCGTGGATACCGGGCTACAAGCCCGCGAGGAACTACCAGAAGACAGTCCTGCCTGCGGGAATCGAGCGCTATCTCGACAAGCAGCCGTCGCTGGTCTCCGCAGACGCGTCGCGGCCCATTTCCGGCCTTGCCGAGAGCCCGATTATCTACCTCAACCCAGCGCCGCAGATCGTGGATAGGGAACCGGATACGACTGCCGAGATGCGGCGCCTCGTGCGCAAGTTCGATCCCGCCGCTCGCGACGCCCGCAATCGCGCGCTCGGCAAGTTGGGCGAGGAAAAGGTTTACGAGGATGAAATGGCGCGACTGAGGCTGTGGGGCCGAGAGGACCTGGCGCGCAAGGTCGAGTGGACATCGGAAGAACGCGGCGACGGCGCGGGGTATGACATCCGGTCCTACGACGCGAGGGGGCGGGAGCGATTGCTGGAGGTGAAGACGACGACCGGTACCCGCACCACGCCCTTCTTCATCTCCGAGAACGAGTTCAGCTTCTCCAATGAGCGACCGGATGCCTTCCGCCTTGTCCGGCTGTATCAATTCGATCACGAGCCGGGTGGCTTCGAACTGAGGCCACCACTGGACAAGTCGGTGAACCTTAAACCAACCAACTATCGGGCGTCGTTCTG
Organism: uncultured Kordiimonadales bacterium; assembly: GCA_963976775.1. Lineage (GTDB taxonomy): Bacteria > Pseudomonadota > Alphaproteobacteria > Minwuiales > Minwuiaceae > Minwuia. Next base: position 689 of record CAXBNO010000555.1, on the reverse strand, counting down.
AGCCCCATTCATGGCGGGAAATCTTGCATGAATGACAAGCTTTGATAGAATTTCAGCATCAGCCTACGGGAGAAGCCTGATGGCGACCATGAATGTTTCCCTGCCGGATACCATGAAGACGTGGGTCGAGGAGCAAGCGACAAGCGGGCAGTACAGCAACGCGAGTGATTATATCCGTGACCTGATCCGACATGATCAGGCAAGCAGAACAACGGAACATCTGGCCGACCAGCTACGTGAAGGTCTTGCAGACGTGAAGTCCGGCAATCTGCGGTCCGCCGACGATGTTCTTGATCGTCTGGAACAGTCGCTCCGGGGTGATTAGCAGGCGCGGATGCGATGCTTCTTCACACACCGCGCGGAAAGGGATCTGACCGAGATTGGTCGTTTCATTGCGTCGAACGACGTTGTAAGGGCGGCATCCTTTGTCGCGGAAATGCGACAAACCTGCGAGGAACTGACAGATCGACCCAAGGCCTATCCTGTCGTTGTCACGTGTGATGAAAGGCAACTCCGCCGACTGGTGTTCGGGCGATACCTGATCTTCTACCTGGTCGAGCCTGACAATGTTGTCATCGTGCGGATCCTGCATGGCGCTCGGGACGTTGGGCGTGCCCTGTCACAACCCTAGATCGATCCATCAAATGATGGAATCGGCACCGGCCCACTCCCCCACCCGGCCACCCACG
>CAXBNO010000554.1:0-2591 GCA_963976775.1 uncultured Kordiimonadales bacterium | reverse complement strand
AACCGGGCGCAGCAGACCGCATGGGGCTGGCGCAACCTGCCCGTACCCGTCATCGCCGCCGTGCATGGGGTGGCCCTGGGTGGTGGCCTGCAGATCTGTCTCGGCGCGGATATCCGCATCGTCGCCCCGGACGCCCGCCTGTCCGTGCTGGAGATCAAGTGGGGCCTGGTTCCCGACCTTGCCGGACTGCCGCTGATGCGTGAGCTGGCCCGCGATGACGTGGTGCGGGAACTGACCTTCACCGGTCGCCAGTTCTCCGGTGAGGAGGCCGTGGCACTGGGCTTCGCAACCCGCGTCTCCACAGATCCGCATGCCGATGCAATGGCACTGGCGCGGGAGATCGCGGGCAAGAGTCCCGACGCCATCCGCGCCGCAAAACGCCTGCTGAACAAGCGCGGAGATGCAGACGAGGCTGATCTGCTGCTGGCGGAAAGCCTGGAGCAGGAACGGCTGATCGGCAGCCCCAACCAGCTCGAAGCCGTCCGCGCCGGCATGGAGAAACGCACCCCGAACTTCAGCGAGGCAAGCTGACCTCAAAGGGTCCCGTATTCAGGAATCGGAATCCACGGATTCCTGGTGGCTGTCGCCACCTCGTGCCGCGGCCTTCACATTCTTGTCCCTGATGCCTTCAATCGTTCGTTTGCGTTCTGCCCTGTTGGTCTCGACCTGAGCACGAAGTTCCGCAGCCTTCGCCCTGGCCTTTTCCAGCGCCCGGGCCAGACTGGAGCTGGCCTTGGGTGACGCTGCCACCGCAACAAATCCGCGCGTGCGCACCTCGTGTTGTTTCATCTTGACGCTTCCACCTCCGTCTTCAGGACAAGGGCCGGCTCGCAGAGATCCCGGATCTGCCGGGCAACATCTGACAGTTCTTCCTCAGTCATCGCTTGCAGGTAGAACTGCTCAATCGCAATGTTGCTGTCAACCGACACCACGAACTCTCGATCATCCAACTTGATAGGCAGGGCGAAGATCCACTTGATCTCGCTCCAGGCCAATCCTCTTCGGTACCTGTGTTCGATTCCGTCCATTGCAACTTGGGGATCGATCCCCGCTCGCGCAACATTGGTCAGACTTGGCTCACCGCTGGTGACCGCCTGACCCAGGATAGATCCCTCTACCGGCAGGCCGAGACGGTCATCGACCTGACCATCATAATTGTAGGATGCGAATATCCTGACAATCCGTGGCATTTCGGCTGACCGCTCAGCAATGCCAACCCGCAGCACGCCTTCATCGCCCGGGGGTACCTCCGCCGCATGCAGGGCAATGACGAATTCATGCACCGCAGCACAGGCCCGTTCGAGCTCATCGGGCACCTCAATGAGGCGTTGAACGATCTGCAGGTTTGTATAGCGGCGTGCGTCCTCCACAATCGTCGCGGCAGCTTCGGCGTCAACGTCGAAGCTAAGGACACCCAGTTCATCGGGCAAAGGCATCCGGAAGACCTCAAGTCCGTCCACCATACGCTTGTTGAGGAATGCGGACCCGAACACCATTGCCCGCAACAACGCCTCAATACGACCGAGTACCGTCGTCGCCATGTCGGCTGGACTGTCGTTCTCGGGGATCTCTATCGCAATGGTCAGAGCATCAGGGTCGAGAATTCGGTCCTCGTCAAATGCCCAGATCGGCAGATTGCTGATGATGCCACCATCGCAATAGTGGCGCGCATCGATCACCACTGGCTTGAAGAGGAACGGTATCGCGACGGAGGCGCTGACAGCGCGAGCGACCGACTGCTCCGGCGTCGCCCGCTCCGAGAACAGCTTGCCTGTCCGGTCACTGAGGTCGGTGGCGACGATCCTCAGCGGCAAGAGACTCCCGTGACCGAATGATACCGGACCAACTGTCTCCAGTTTCTCGGCAAGCACTTTGCCAAGCGCCTTCTCCAGGGGTTCGATCGAAGCGATCCCGGAAGCGAAGCGATAGCCGACCATTGCCGCCAGACCGATCAATGAGATCGCCGCGACGAGACCCATCGGAAACCCGGTCCAGGCCCCGATGAGCGGAGGCATCACGACGCACGACAGCAGAAGCAGGCCCAACGGGATCTTCCAGTTCGATGCCAACCATCTGACCTGTTTGACTTTTTTCCATTCGGCACCCAGCAGGCCGGTCGCATCTTTGAACCCTCCCTGGCGCAGCAGGGGACTCGTGCCATTGCTGTCGATCATGTCCGTCGAGGCATATCCCGCGCTGGCGAGAGCCGCAACAATGGCACCGGCCGAGGTACCGCCGAGGCCGGCAATTTCCAGTCGCGGTTCTTCCTCGATAGCTCTCAGGGCGCCCACGTGGGCAAGTCCCCTTGCACCGCCACCCTCCAGAACCAGGAAGACCTTTCGGATATGCGTCCCATCTGACACGTACGATCCCCACCATTGCGGGTGCTGGCGATGATTATGGCACAGAAATGCATCAAATGCGTGCAGAATGATCTCATCATGCACTTCGAGACACTGCTGTCGTTGTCCCGGTCGGTCTCTGGCACTCGACTCCCATCAGCTTGCCCGAACGACCTGTCGCGCTATTGTGTCCCTGGTGCGGTCCAATGTTTGATCGCATCACCGGCCCACTCCCCCACCCGGCCACCC
>CAXBNO010000553.1:0-2597 GCA_963976775.1 uncultured Kordiimonadales bacterium | reverse complement strand
GCCAGGTCGGAAACAGCCAGAACAGGGTGAAGGCCGACTGGTTACGCATCGAGCGGAATTTGCGCGCCAGCAACCTCGACATGGGCCTACTTCGCTTCCACCAGTCCGTTTTCGACCAGCCCGGCCAGGAAGGTGGCGACATCGCGGCGGCAATCCTCTTCGCTCACGTCATACTCGGCGCGAACGGCCTCGACCAGTGCATCCTCGGTCTGCGCTTCTTCCAGCCGTGACCAGATCAGGGAACCGGTACCGCCGATGCCGAAATAGGATCCATGCTCGATACTCATCAGTACGGTTTCGCCGTCCATGTCGGTTGAAACAAACCCTTCAAGGCGACGGTAGGTCGGGGCGGTCATTCGCGGAATTCCTCGGCAATTCGGTGCGGAAAGGCGCTGATTGCGCCAGGCATTCTGGTGCGACTTATGACGTTATTCGCTGGCGCTGTCGACATCGGCAGCCAACCGGTGTGACAATCAACGTCTGTTTCACAGTCCCGAACAGGCTTTCACCATGAACGACCGGCTTGCGCCCCTGAAGGCCATGGTTGCCACCGCTGACCGGCAGATCCGTATGCGTCCGGTCCGGCGCAGCGCGCCGGGATGAGCGCCGGGCGATGACCCTTTCCGAACATCTGATCTATGCGGTGCTCTGGCTTCTCTTCGGCGCGGGCCATTCGGTGCTGGCATCGGAGACTGCCAAGCGGCTTACCCGGGCCCTGTTCGGACGGCAGGAACGTCTGGCCTACAATCTGGTCGCGGTAGTTCACTTCGTGGCCACGGTGGCGGCGGGGCGGTACCTGCTGGGTGGGGCGTCGGCGGAACCGTTCGATCTGCCGCCGCTGGTCCAGGGGGGCATGGGTGCTGCACTGGTGGCCGGGGCGGGTCTCATCCTTCTGGCCCTGCGCCATTACGACCTTCGGCGGTTTGCCGGAACCGCGCCGGTCCCGGCAGGTGCGGTGCCGGAGCCGCTGCACACGGACGGGCTGCACCGCTATGTCCGGCACCCGCTCTACAGCGGTGCGTTCCTGCTGTTGCTGGGTGGTGCCACCGATCCCTTCGGGCTGGCCACCTGCCTGTGGGCCAGCCTGTATCTGGTGATCGGGACGTGGTTCGAGGAGCGGCGGCTGATCAGCCTGTACGGCGATGCCTACCGGCGCTATCGCGCGGCGGTGCCGGCGTTCATTCCGTGGCGCGGGCGGGCACGTTGAGGGACGCGTTCTCCGCGCGCCCCGGAACCTGCCACATCAGGGCCTGCAACTGCCCCCAGAAGGTCGGGCTGTCGATATAGCCGAGGATGCGCCCGACCTCCTCCCCCTGATGCAGCAGCACGAAGGTCGGGGTCATGCGCACGCCGGTGACATGCTGCAGGTCGTCGGGCCGCCGGTGGCGCAGGTCGACCCGGCGCAGCGGCGCGCGCTGGCCCAGGGTCGTATCGCCATAGCCCGACCCGACGGCATCGTTCCAGACAGCGCAATAGATGCAGGTGCCCAGTTCGAACATCACCAGTTCGGTCTTTCGCTCCGCCGCCTGCGCCGTCATCGGCAGTACCAGCCAGAGCAGGGCGATCAGCAGCGCGCGGCGTGCCGAAGCCATGAGGATGGTCGGAGTCATGGTTGCACCTTCAGTTTCCCTCGCATTCCATGGGCAGGTCGGGGACTGTCGACCACTCCAGCAGTGAATTGTCATAGAGCTGCAGATTGTCATGTCCCGCGACATGCAGCGCGAACAGCGTTGCCGCCGCTGCGATGCCGCCACCACAATAGGTGATCACCGGCTTCGTGGCATCGATAGCTGCCATCTGTTGCGTCATCTGCTCCGGTGTTGCGAATTCACCCGTCAGCGGATGCAGCAGATCGGTGGCCGGAACGCTCACACTGTTCGGGATACGTCCGGGGCGGCCATAGTGGGTGCCACCCGTTCCCTGGAACTGCGGCACCGAAAGGGCATTGACGATCTGGGTGTTACCGTCAGCAATGGCCTGCCGTACGGTTTCCCGGTCGGCGATGGCGGCGTGGTTGCGGCTGCCCCGGAACGTGGCGGGGGTGAAGTGTTCTTCCCCCGTGGCAACCGCCCGACCCTCCGCGACCCAGCGCTGCCAGCCGCCATCCATGATCCGCACATCGCGGAGGCCGGAGACTGTGAGCACCCACCAGGCGCGGGTCACGGCCACCGCCGTGCCGGAGCCGTAGAGCACCACGGTATCCTCCGGCATGATCCCGATCTCCGACAGCACCCGGTCGATCTGTGCCTGCGGTGCAATGGTGAAGGGGTAGCTGCCGTCCGGGTCCGAGAGGTCATCGACCATGTGCAGATAGGCCGCGCCGGGGATGTGTCCCGCCAGCCATGAATCGCGGCCACTGTGGATGGTGGAGGCCCCGACGGGCTTCGTCTCGAATGTCACGGTGCAGTCGATCACCCGGATCGTGCCTGCATCCAGGCCGGCCTCGACAAAGGCTGGATCGACGATCAGTTCAGGTCGCTTGGTCATCTGGCAGGTTCCTCCCCCTTGAGACACGATCCGATGCCCTCCGCAGCACCTGGGTCGTTCCACTATTTGATTGCGGCACCGGCCCGCTCCCCCACCCGGCCACCCACAGC
>CAXBNO010000552.1:0-2607 GCA_963976775.1 uncultured Kordiimonadales bacterium | reverse complement strand
ATCTGCACTTCCTGCAACAGGCGCAGCGCATTCGCCCGTGCCTCCCCCCGTGACTGGCCCAGATGATGACGCAGCATGTCCGTCATCTGCGCCGCGATGCGCCGCGCCGGATTGAGGCCGGTCAGCGGATCCTGCGGGATCAGCGCGATCTCGCGCCCCAGCAGCGACCGAAGCCGTTTCGGGGGCAGTTGCAACAGATCATCGCCCCGGAACCGGACCGTGCCACCGGTGATCTGGGCCGCATCCGGCAGTCTTGCCTGCGCCGCTCTCCCCCACCAGCCCATGCACCTCCCCCGCATCGACGGACAGCGATACGTCCCGGACCAGATGCGCACCACGCCGCAGCGACACGCGCAGATCGCGGATGTCGAGGACCGGACTCATCGGCGCAGCACCGGATCGAGGGCGGTCTTCAGACCGTCGCCCAGCAGGTTCAGGGCCAGAACGGCGATCAGGATCAGTCCCATGGGAAAGGCCATGACCCACCAGGCCTGATGGATGACCTGCCGACCCTCCGCGATCATGCCACCCCATGTGGGTGAATCGGACGATACGGAAAGGCCGACGAAGGACAGGATCGCCTCCACGATGATGGCGATGCTCATCTCCAGCGTCAGCAGCACGATGACCAGCGGCAGCACGTTCGGCAGCACCTCCCGGAAAAGGATCGCGCCCCGCTTCAGCCCGCCGATCACCGCCGCATCGATATATTCCATCTCCGTCTGCGCCAGGGTCTCGGAGCGCACGACACGGCAGAACCGGGTCCAGTCAATCAGCACGATGGCGATGATGACCGAATGCAGTCCGGTGCCGATCAGCGCCACCAGCATGATCGCCAGCAGCACCGGCGGAAAGCTGGTCCAGATATCGACCATGCGGGAGATCACGACGTCGACCATGCCGCCCATGTAGCCGGCCAGCAGCCCGAGCGCCGTGCCGAGCAGCATGGTCAGCACTCCGGCGACGACAGCCACGATCAGCGCCGGTCGCGCGGCATGGATCAGGCGGGACAGCACATCCCGGCCCAGACTGTCGGCCCCCAGTGCCCGTGTCGGGTCGGCATCGGCCTGCCACCAGGGCGGCAGCAGTTCAAGGAACAGATCCTGCTCCAGCGGATCGACGGGTGCCAGCAGCGGCGCCAGGATCGCGATGAGTGCCAGCATCAGCAAGGCACCACCGCCGACCACGATCCGCCAGTTCAGTCGCGCGCCGGTCATGTGCGCAGTCTCGGGTTCAGCAGTCCGTAGGACAGGTCCACCAACAGGTTCACGAAGATGAAGATGATCGCGAAACTCAGGATCAGGCCCTGGATCAGCGGCAGGTCCCGGTTGATCACTGCATCGATCGCCATGTTACCGATACCGGGGTAGGAGAAGATCTTCTCCACCAGCACGGTGCCCCCGACCAGGAAGGTGAACTGCACACCGGTCAGGGTCAGCGCCGGGATCGAGGCATTGCGCAGCGCCTCCACCCAGATGATGCGCCAGCGGGAGAAGCCCTTCACCCGGGCGATCATCACGTAGTCCTGCGCCATGGCCTCCGCCAGGCTGTTCTTCAGCACCCGCGTGATGATGGCCGCCAGCGGCAATGCCAGCGCAATTGCCGGCATGATCATGTGGGCCAGCAGATCGCCGACGACAGTGAAGCGCGCACTGACCAGTGCCTCGATCAGGTAGAAGCCGGTGGCGAACTCAGTGCCCAGCCGTGGATCGACACGTCCGGAGATCGGCAGCACCGGCAGCAGCACGCCAAAGACCAGGATCAGTGCCAGCGCCCAGATGAAATCCGGGACGGCCAGTGTGAAACCGTTGATGGCATCGATCAGTGTCTCGGGCCAGCGCCCCCGGAACAGGACCCCTACCGTAGCCGCCAGAACCCCGACGGTGACCGCCATGACGGTGGCGAAGACTGCGAGTTCCAGCGTTGCCGGAAGACGCCCCAGCACCAGTTCCAGAACATCCTGCCGCAGGCTGATGGAGGTACCGAAGGAGCCCTGCAGCGCCTGCCCCAGCCAGATCACATATTGCTCGAGGATGCTGCCATCCAGCCCGTAGGCCTGACGCAGCCGTTCCATGTCCTCCGCGCTGGCCCCGGGGGGCAGCATCATGGCAATGGGGTTGCCCGGCACCACGCGGACCAGGACAAAAACCACCACAGACACACCGAACAGCGTCGGCACCGCCTGAACCAACCGGCGGAGAAGCAGGCTGCCACTCATTCAGACTTCCCCGACAGGACTGGAGGGCAGGATCGCGTCGCGACGGTCGCGGCGCGATCCCTGCAACAGCGGCTGCCTCAGGCCGGTTTCACGGCCTGGGGCAGCAGGACGCCCGAAACGTGCGTGCCGACAGAGACGGTGTCAGCATGAACGATGGGCTGGACGTACTGCAGCAACGGAATGACGTAGGCGTTCTCCGCGATGTGCCGGTCCACGGCCTTGTACCCGGCAATGCGCTTTGCCTCGTCGGGCTCGCCCCACAACGGTCCGATCATCTCGATCAGGTCCTGCCCGTCCCATACGGAATGCGGCGACGGACCGAACATGGCAAATCCGGTCGAGGTCGAGGGATCTCCGATGGAGTTGCCCCAGTTGTAGAACGCCGCCGG
>CAXBNO010000551.1:0-2618 GCA_963976775.1 uncultured Kordiimonadales bacterium | reverse complement strand
TCGTCATCACCTGGGCGGTCTACACGCGCCCCGGCGGCCTTCTCCACGACATCGAGCGTGGTCGCACACCGCGGGGAACCGCGGCCCAGCCCGCTGAATGATCCAATTGAATTCCCGGGCGGCGCAGTTCGCCGCCCGCATCCAGACACCCGAAAGGACAGCCCAATGAGCCATCTGCTCGACAAACTGAACTTCTTCCAGAGCAAGGAACTGGAGCAATTCTCGGACGGTTGGGGTCAGACCACCCGCGAGAACCGCGACTGGGAGGACACCTACAGAAACCGCTGGCGGCACGACAAGATCGTCCGCTCGACCCACGGCGTGAACTGCACCGGGTCCTGTTCGTGGAAGATTTACGTCAAGTCCGGTATCGTCACCTGGGAGACGCAGCAGACCGATTATCCACGCACCCGGGCGGGGCTGCCCAACCACGAGCCGCGGGGTTGCGCGCGCGGCGCGTCCTACAGCTGGTATCTCTATTCCGCGAACCGGGTGAAGAATCCGCTGATCCGGGGCAGCCTGATGCGCGCCTGGCGCAAGATGCGCGAGACGATGACGCCGGTGGCAGCCTGGGCCGCGATCCAGAACGACCCGATCCTGCGTGCCTCCTATACCAAGACGCGCGGCAAGGGCGGCTTTGTCCGCGCGAGCTGGGACGAAGCGACCGAGATCGTCGCCGCTGCCAACGCCCATACCGCGAAAACCTGGGGGCCTGACCGGGTGTTCGGCTTCTCGCCGATCCCGGCCATGTCGATGGTCAGCTATGCCGCGGGCTCGCGCTATCTGTCCCTTCTGGGCGGCACCTGCATGTCGTTCTACGACTGGTATTGCGACCTGCCGCCTGCCTCGCCGCAGACCTGGGGTGAGCAGACAGATGTGCCAGAATCGGCCGACTGGTACAATGCCGGGTTCCTGATGCTCTGGGGCTCGAACGTGCCGCAGACCCGCACGCCCGACGCCCATTTCTACACCGAGGTGCGCTATCGCGGCACCAAATCCGCCGTGGTCAGCCCCGACTATTCCGAGGCCGCAAAGTTCGGCGATATCTGGCTGAATCCGCAGGCGGGCACCGACGCGGCGCTGGCGATGGCCATGGGCCACGTGATCCTGCGCGAATTCCACCTCGACCGGCAGGCCGAGTATTTCGAGGAGTATGCGCGCAAGTATACCGACATGCCGATGCTGGTGCGTCTGGAAGAGAAGAACGGCCACCTTGTACCGGGCCGGATGCTGCGCGCTGACGACTTCGACGGCAATCTGGGCGAGTCGAACAACCCCGACTGGAAGACCGTCGCCTACGACGAGGCATCGGGCAAGATCGTGGCGCCCAATGGATCCATCGGGTTCCGTTGGGGCGAAGAGGGCAAGTGGAATCTCGAAGAACAGGCGAAAGGTGCGGAAACCAAACTGCGCCTCAGCCAGATCCTTGACGAGGATCACGACGAGGTGGTTGGCGTCGACTTCCCCTATTTTGGTGGTGCTGCCACCGGCGATTTCGTCAAATGCGATCACCCCGAGGTGCTGACCCGGAACATTCCTGTGCGACGCGTGACACTGGCCGATGGCAAGGAGGTTCTCGTTGCCACCGTGTTCGACCTCTTCTGCGCCAATTACGGTCTCGACCGGGGCCTTGGCGGTGAGTGGGTGTCCAAGGACTTCAATGACGACAGCTCCTACACCCCGGCCTGGGCCGAGAAGATCACCGGCGTCGATCGCGAGAAGATCATCGCGGTCGCGCGGGAATTCGCGGGCAACGCCGAAAAGACCCATGGCAAGTCCATGGTCATCCTCGGGGCCGGTCTGAACCACTGGTACCACATGGACATGAACTATCGCGGCATCATCAACATGCTGGTGATGTGTGGCTGCATCGGCCAGGAGGGCGGGGGCTGGTCGCACTACGTGGGGCAGGAAAAGCTGCGCCCGCAGACCGGCTGGCAGCCGCTGGCCTTTGCGCTGGACTGGAACCGTCCGCCGCGGCACATGAACTCGACATCCTGCTGGTATGCCCATACCGACCAGTGGCGCTACGAGACCCTGCGGGCGGGCGAAATCCTGTCGCCCACGGCGCCCGAGGGCGATTGGGACATTTCCCTGATAGACTACAACATCCGGGCCGAGCGCATGGGGTGGCTGCCGTCCGCCCCGCAGCTCAAGACCAACCCGCTGGAGGTCTCGAAAGCTGCCAAGAAGGCGGGCAAGGAGATCAAGGACTACGTCGCCGAACAGCTGAAATCCGGCGAACTGGAAATGTCGTGTCAGGACCCGGACGCACCGGAAAACTGGCCGCGCAACCTGTTCGTCTGGCGCTCGAACCTGCTCGGGTCGTCGGGCAAGGGACACGAGTACTTCCTCAAGCACCTGCTCGGCACCGATCACGGCGTCATGGGCAAGGACCTGGGCGAGGAAGGCGGCGTGATGCCGAAGGAGGCCGTCTGGCATGACGAGGCGCCGAAGGGCAAGCTCGACCTGCTGGTCTGCATCGACTTCCGCATGTCCACGACGGCGGTCTATTCCGACATCGTCCTGCCGACCGCCAGCTGGTACGAAAAGGACGACCTCAACACCTCGGACATGCACCCGTTCATCCACCCGCTGCAGGCGGCGGTGGACCCGGC
>CAXBNO010000550.1:0-2618 GCA_963976775.1 uncultured Kordiimonadales bacterium | reverse complement strand
GGAACAGGCCACACCCAAATTCCTAGATCAGGTTACAGCGCACCTGCATCATGGTGAAGCCGTCCGCATCGGTTGGCAGGCCGTGCGCCTTTGCACGGCTGAGCGATTCCGCCTTGTCGGCCATGCGGAAATCGATGGCCGCGATGCCGGGCAATTCGTCCTCGCCCGTGGCGCGGAACCGGATGATGCCGCCGTCAGGCAGCGGCATGTCGAATCCGTCCGCGACCGCCAGGCAGGGAATGTCCAGCAGCGATGACCAGGTTGAGGCCTGCCGTGCGGGATCGGGATTGACCAGTTCCATGCCCACCATGGCCTCGGTCAGGCCCGCGCGCACATGGCTGAGCCAGTCCGGCCCGCCCCAGCGCCAGTAGCTCCATTCCTCCGCCGGGTCGGGCGACTCGGCGAAGGAATCCACCGACAGGATCACCCCGCCCAGATCGACCGGGTGGAAATGGGTTGCGACCGCTCCATCCTCGTCATTGTTCCAGACGGCGCGGATGCCCAGCTTCTCCGCCCGTGCCCGGGTCGGGGCCGCATCGGCGGCGTGCAGCAGCACCATGTAACCGGCATCGCCCCCGCGCCGGGCCATGAACCGTCCCGCCGCCGTGTCGCTCTGCCCGGCCTCCGGCGCCACGATCTCCAGGAAGTTGTCGCCCACCGGGATGACCCCGTTGTGCAGCCCGAAATGCCCGACACCGGGGTCGCGAAAGCCGACCTCCAGCCCCAGCACATCCAGCAGGATCTCTTCCGCCGGTTCCAGTTTCTCCGCCGCAAAGGCGATCTGGCGCAGTTTCATCGGTCGTCCTCCCCTTGAATACCTGTTCCCTTTCTCGCACGTGCCAACCACAAATGGAAACGGCGCCGGTGGTTTCCCGCCGACGCCGTTCCGGTTCAGACCCCGTGAGGGGGCCTGTGTTCCAGTGCTTCGACCGTCAGCCCATGGCGGCCTTGACCGCGGCTGCCGTGATCGGCAGGTCGCGGACGCGGGCGCCGGAGGCGGCGAAGATGCCGTTGGCGATGGTCGGCGCGACAACGGTCACGCCTGGCTCGCCGGCACCCACCGGATAGTGACCCGGCGACACCACGGTCACGTCGATGTCCGGCATGTCTTCCATGCGGACCGGCGTGTAGGTGTCGAAGTTGTCCTGCTGGATCGCGCCATTCTCCATGGTCGCGAACTCCTTGGTCGCGAGGCTGAGACCCCAGAGGGCACCGCCTTCGACCTGCGCACGGACACCATCGGGGTTCACCGCAGTACCGACGTCGATGACCAGGGTCATCTTCTCGACCTTGAACTCACCCGTCTTCGGATCGACGTGCACCTGGGAGGCACAGGCCGTCCATGTCGGGGTTGCCCGTTCCTGGGCCGAGACGCAGGCAATGCCGATGCCGGTGTTGGCCGCCATCTTCCGGCCGTAGCCCGCCTTGTCGGCCGCCATCTGCAGCACGTTGGCCAGGCGGTTCGCACCGCCAACAGCCATCGGGGCGGAACCGGCGTTCTTGCCGGTCGCGTCCAGCATGGCGAGACGCATCTTCAGCGGATCGACGCCCATCTTGTGCGCCATCTCGTCGATGAAGCATTCCACCGCCCAGAAGGTCCAGCCCGGTGCCACCGACCGAAGCTGGCCGGACGGCGTTGCCGACTGTGCCAGTTCCGACTTGATGGTGCGTACGGTCTGGTTCGGGATCGAGTACCAGTGGTCGGAACCATTGATCGAGAACGGATCGACCTTGCCCTGCTTGTCCACCGAGTCGGCCAGGAAGGCCGGGGCCTGCCGCGCCGTCGCCCAGGCGGAGACCACCTGCTGCTCCAGCCCGACCAGCTTCGACCCGTCACCGCCACCGGTCAGCTTCTGGTGCGTGATGGTCCGGGTGAAGTCCATCAGGGTGTCGGCTTCGCGGCTGTAGATCAGCTTGACCGGCTTGCCCGCTTCCTTTGCGGTCAGCGCCGCGACCAGGATGTAGTCGGATTCAAGCCTGCGTCCGAAACCGCCGCCGAGATGGTACTGGTGCACGACGACCTGGCTGGCGTCGATCTGCAGTGCCGCCGGTACCAGGCCGACCGCGAGGGTCTGGAACTGGTTGCCGGTATGGATGTGATAGACGTCGTCCTTCACCTCCACGACCGCGTTCATCGGCTCCAGCGGGGCATGCACGTTCAGTTGCGTCGTGTAGACCGCCTCATGCGTTGCCTTCGCACCCTTGATGGCTGCGTCCGAATCACCGTCCTTCACGAACAGCTGCGCGCCCTCACCGGAAGACTGCAGCTTCTCCGCGTCCGCCATGATGTCCGCAGAGGACACTTTGGCGTTCGGACCGATGTCATAGGTCACCTTCAGCGCGTCGCGGGCCTTGATCGCCTGCGAATAGGAGTCCGCCAGCACCGAGACCCAGCCGGTGGTGGTGCCGGTCACATCATTGATCACCACGTGACCCTGATAGCCCGGGACCTGCTTCGCGGCGGATTCATCGACTGCCGTCACCTTGGCGCCATAGCGCACCGGCGGTACCTTCGGCGTGGCGTAGACCATGCCATCGACGAAGACGTCGAGGCCGAAGGTCGCCGAGCCGTCGGTCTTGGCCGGAATGTCCAGTGCGGGCATCGGCTTGCCGACATA
>CAXBNO010000549.1:0-2626 GCA_963976775.1 uncultured Kordiimonadales bacterium | reverse complement strand
AAGCTCGACGCGGCCTCCGACTTCGCGGACTTGAAGCCATCGCGCGCTTCCGCGTCATTCCAGGCCACGCGCATGCCCTTGCCGCCGCCACCGGCAGAGGCCTTGATCATCACCGGATAGCCGATGTCGCCAGCGATCTTCACCGCCTCCTCGACCTCGTCGATGACATCCGTGTGGCCGGGAACGGTGTTCACACCGGCGGCCATCGCGAGCTTCTTGGATTCGATCTTGTCGCCCATGGCGGCAATGGCGCGGATGCCGGGACCTTCCTTTTCCAGACGCTTCGCGAACCCCTGGTTCTCCGACAGGAAGCCATAGCCGGGATGGACTGCCTCTGCCCCCGTCTGCTTGCAGGCATCGATGATCCGGTCGGCGACAAGATAGCTTTCCGACGCCGCCGGAGGGCCGATGAAGATGGCCTCATCCGCCATGCGCATGTGCAGTGCGCCGTCATCCGCCTCCGAATAGACCGCGACCGTGGCGATCCCCATCTTCCGGGCGCTCTTGATGACGCGGCAGGCGATCTCGCCCCGGTTAGCTATCAGTATCTTCTTGAACATTGCTGGCCCCACCCGATCCGTCCGGCGATTCATCCGCACTAATGGCGTTGTTGTAGCGCCGCCTCGTGCAGGTCACAACGGCCCAGCGCTGGTGTTCAACGCAGAGCAGCCATCAACCGCACTTCGAATAACCGCATGAATAGCAGGTGTCGCAACCTTCCTGCTTCGCCAGACCCGCGTCTCCGCAACGCGGGCACTGCCGCAGCACGCCCCCGGGACGGTTGCGGGAGCCTGCGGCGACCTTCTGTGCCGCGATCTCCTGGTTCCTGACCTTCGGATCGGCCAGGAAGCCGGTGGCGATCATGTGCTGCTCGATCACCTCCCCGATCGCGGCAAGGATGGAGGGGACATAGCGTCCGCCGACCCAGGCCCCGCCACGCGGATCGAACACGGCCTTCAACTCCTCCACGATGAAGCTGACGTCGCCGCCCCGCCGGAACACCGCGGAGATCATGCGGGTCAGGGCCACCGTCCAGGCGAAATGCTCGACATTCTTCGAGTTGATGAAGATCTCGAAGGGCCTGCGGCGCCCGTCCTGAATGACATCGTTCAGGGTGATGTAGATCGCGTGATCGCTCTCCGGCCATTTCAGCTTGTAGGTCTGGCCGGGCAGGACGCCGGGGCGGTCCAGCGGCTGCGTCATGTAGACAACGCCGCCACTCTCGTAAGGATCCTTCGGCTTCGCGGCGACGGCGGCGGGCGGGGCGACAAGCGGCAGTTCCGCCTGCATGTCCGCAGCCTCCGTCACCGGCGTGGATTCCGGCTTTTTCACATGCAGCACCGATCCCGTGACCTCGTTCGGACGATAGGTCGTGCATCCCTTGCAGCCGGTCTCATAGGCCATCATGTAGACTTCCCGGAAGTCATCGAAGGAGATGTCTTCCGGACAGTTGATGGTCTTGGAAATCGAGGCATCGACGTACTTCTGCACCGCCGCCTGCATGCGCACGTGATCGGCCGGCGACAGGGACTGGGCATCGACGAAGTAGTCCGGCAGGGGCTGGTTGCCGTGGCTGTGCTTCCAGCGCCGCACCGCATGGTCGGAGACTTCCTCCTCCCGCCGCGAACCGTCGGGCATCAGCACCGAACGGGTGTAGGAAAAGCTGAAGACCGGTTCCAGCCCGGACGACACATTGTCCGCGAAGAGCGAGATCGTGCCCGTCGGCGCGATGGAGGTCACCAGCGCGTTGCGGATGCCGTGTTCGGCAATTCCCGCCCGGACCTCGGGCTCAAGATCCTGGATCGTGCTACCGGACAGATAGGCGTCCCGGTCGAACAGGGGGAACGGCCCCTTCTCCCGCGCCAGATCGACGGATGCCAGATAGGCCCGGTGGCGTATGGCCGCCATCCACTTCTCCGTCAGGGCCACGGCCTCCGCCGTGCCATAGCGCGCCCGGCACATGATCAGCGCGTCGGCGAGACCCGTGACGCCGAGCCCGATGCGGCGTTTCGCTTCCGCTTCCTTGCGCTGTTCCTCCAGCGGGAAGTTCGACACATCCGTCACATTGTCCATCATCCGCACGGCCAGCGGAATGATCCCGTCAAGCGCCTCCAGGTCCAGTTCGGCCTCCGCCGTGAACGGTTCCCGGACCAGTGACGCCAGATTCACGGATCCCAGCAGACAGGCGCCATAGGGTGGCAGGGGCTGCTCCCCGCAGGGGTTGGTGGCGGAAATGGTCTCGCAGTAGTGCAGGTTGTTCTGCTTGTTGATCCGGTCGATGAAGATCACGCCGGGTTCCGCATAGGCGAAGGTCGCCCGCATGATGCGGTCCCAGAGATCCCGGGCGCGGACACTGCCGTATGTCCGCCCCTCGAACGTCAGTTCCCAACTGCTGTCGGTCTTCACCGCTTCCATGAACGGATCGGTGATCAGGACGGACAGGTTGAACATGCGCAGCCGCCCGGCATCCTCCTTCGCGGCGATGAATGCCTCGATATCCGGATGGTCGCACCGCATGGTCGCCATCATCGCGCCGCGCCTGTGCCCGGCACTCATGATGGTGCGGCACATGGCATCCCAGACATCCATGAAGGTCAGCGGTCCCGAAGCATCGGCCCCGACCCCC
>CAXBNO010000548.1:0-2638 GCA_963976775.1 uncultured Kordiimonadales bacterium | reverse complement strand
GCCGGTGTCACCATCCTGCTGGTGGAGCAGAACGCCAATCTGGCGCTCTCCATCGCCGACCATGGCTATGTCATGGAAAACGGCTCCATCGTGATGGAAGGTCCGGCCAAGGAACTGCTGGCCAACTCCGACATCCAGGAATTCTATCTCGGCATCGGTGAGGGCGGCAGCAAGAAGTCGTTCAGAAACGTGAAGCACTATCGCCGCCGCAAGCGCTGGCTCGGCTGATACCGCTCGGCTGTTACCGGCCATCAGACCGGAAACTGCAACTCCACCGTCACGGCTTCAGGGCCGCGCACGAAGACCTGCCGGATCGGTCGGCCCGGCACATCGTTTTCCCTGTATTCGAGGCCCGCAGCCTTGATGGCTGACACCTGTTGCGCGTGGTCGCCGCCGCGAAAGGCGAAATGGTCCACCGGGCCCGGTACATCCGCTACACCGACCAGATGCACGATGGCTTCCCCCGGTTCCGAACCGTAGAGCCAGTAGCCGGGAAAACCGAAGTCAGGCCGCGCGCCCGCCTGCAGCCCGACGACCGTCTCGAAGAACCGGCGCATGCCCTCCAGGTCACGGCAGCGGACGTTGACGTGGTCCAGTCGTATCAAAGCACCTCGGTTTCGACTTCCCTGCCCATTTCGGCCACAACCAGTTTTCCGTCCTGACGCTCGATGCGCGTGATGGAGCAATTGTCCGGACGGAAGATCGTGACGCGATCATCGCCCGTCAGCAGACCGACGATCGTGTTGATGGCAACGAAATGGCTGCTGATCACCGTATCGGTCTCGATCTCCCCGATCGCCTTCAGCAGATCCGCGCGCCAGTCGGCCAGATTCAGGGCATCCGGGTCGGACCAGCGACCGGCCATGATCCCGGTCAGCCACTGCCGACGTGCGCCAAGGTCCTCGGTCGGGGATGGCACTTCCGTCACGCGCGGATCGATACGCGCCGGTGACCCCCACACGGCCTCAAGCGCTGATATGGTTTCCCGCGTACGGCGCATCGGGCTGGTCACCATCGGCAATGGCCCCAGCGGCCCCAGTGTGTCGGCCATGGCGAGGGCCTGTCGGATGCCGGCCTTGTCCAGCGGCGGATCATGATCCTCGTCGAACGCCGCCGCTGCCTTGCCATGTCGCACCAGATAGATATTCACCATCGTCCCCTGCCCCTCCCCGGGCGTCCTGCTTGTTGCGGTTGTCAGTCACTCGCGGGCGCTGGCTCGGCGGATACCGGCTTTGCGTCTGCTGCGGAGACCCTGTTGCTATCGCTGTATTCGGTCTCCATGCGGCGCAGCCGTCGCTCGATATGCCCCGCAGGCTTCGTGAAGCGTGCCAGCAGCAGATAGAATACCGGGACCACGAACAGCGACAGGACAGTGGAGAAGCCGATTCCGCCGATGATCACGATGCCCAGAACCTCGCGTGTCTCCGCCCCGGCACCGGTCGCCATCGCCAGCGGCAGTGCACCGAGAGCGGTTGAAATCGTCGTCATCAGGATCGGACGCAGACGGATGACCGCCGCCTCCAGGACCGCGTCATGTACCGACTTGCCCTCATCCCGCAGCTGATTGGAGAATTCGACGATCAGGATCGCATTCTTCGCCGTCAGCCCGATCAGCATGACGATGCCTATCTGACTGTAGACGTTGATCGACAGGCCCGAGATGATCAGTGCCCCCAATGCACCTGTC
Organism: uncultured Kordiimonadales bacterium; assembly: GCA_963976775.1. Taxonomy (GTDB): domain Bacteria; phylum Pseudomonadota; class Alphaproteobacteria; order Minwuiales; family Minwuiaceae; genus Minwuia. The sequence continues at coordinate 951 of CAXBNO010000548.1, read as the reverse complement.
ACGGCGAGCGGCACCGCTGTCAGGATGACGAACGGATGCACGAAGCTCTCGAACTGTGCCGCCAGGGCGAGGAAGACGATGACCAGCGCCATGGCAAAGGTAAAGTAGAGCGCACCGGTTGAGGAACGGAATTCCTCACTCTCGCCGGCAAAGGTGATACGGGCGTCACCGGGCAGGGTGCGGTGCGCCGCATCCTCCAGATACTTCAGGGCCTCCCCCAGCGTATAGCCCTCGGAAAGTGCTGCGGTGATGGTGACCGAGCGCAGGCGGTCGGTGCGTTTCAGACTGCCAGCCGTCGCCCCCTCCGACATGGTGACGAGGTTGGAGAGTGGTATGAGCTGTCCCGTCGTTGCGGACTTCACATACATGCTGCGCAGGTCCTCCGGCGTGGCGCGGTCGCTTTGCTGCGCACGCAGGATCACCGGATACTGCTTGCCGCCACGTTCCAGGTTCGTCACCCGGCGCTCGCCCAGCATGGTCTCGAGTGTCCGCCCGATCTCGTCCACCTGCACACCCAGTGCAGCGGCACGGTCGCGGTTGACCGTCACGCTGAGCTCCGGAACCGTCTGGTCGAAGTCCTTGTCCGCGTTCCGCAGCCCGGGATTCTTCCGCGCTTCGGCGAGCAGCAGGTCCGCCCACTGATCAAGCTCCTCGTAGCTTGGGCCGCCGATCACGACCTGCACCGGGGTCTGGGAGAAGCGCTGGCCCAGCGGCGGCCGCCCGAAGGCAAAGGCCTTGATCCCGGGAATGCTCAGCATCTTAGGGAAGACCTCCCCGATTACCTCGCCCTGGGTGATATCGCGCTCCGACCAGTCCTTCAGCCGAACGATGCCGAACGCGGAGTTCACATCGCCCGGCCGACCGCCGAAGCCCGGAGCAAGGATGATCAGGGTACGGTCCGCCTGGCCACTCTCGACATAGGGCTGCAGCGCGGCCTCGACCTCCTGTGTG
>CAXBNO010000547.1:0-2651 GCA_963976775.1 uncultured Kordiimonadales bacterium | reverse complement strand
GAGCCATGCGCAGTCTTTCCATCGCTTCCACCGGCATGCTGGCCCAGCAGCTGAATGTCGAGGTCATCTCGAACAACATCGCCAACATGAACACCACGGGGTTCAAGCGTCAGCGGGCCGCGTTCCAGGACCTGCTGTACCAGAACGTCCGCCGCGTCGGTTCCAGTTCCTCCGATGCCGGGACCATCGTCCCCTCCGGCGTGCAGATCGGTGTCGGCGTCAAGGCGGGCTCCGTCTATCGCATCACCGAACAGGGTGACATCGCGATCACCGATAACCCGTTGGACCTTGCCATCAACGGTCGCGGCTTCTTTCGCGTCACCCTGCCGACGGGCGAGGACGCCTACACCCGTTCCGGCAACTTCTCGGTCGGTGCCGATGGCCAACTGGTGACCCAGGACGGCTTTGTCGTGGCACCCGGCATTACCGTGCCGAACAACGCGCAGGACCTGTCGATCAACGCGAACGGCGAGGTACTGGCAAAGATCGCCGGGCAGACCGCGTTCCAGAACCTGGGTCAGTTCGAACTGGTGACCTTCTTCAACGACGCCGGCCTGGAGGCGGTGGGTGACAACCTGTTCCTGGAAAGCCCGGCATCCGGTGCCGCAACGACCGGCATTCCCGGTCAGGCCGGTTTCGGATCGATCCAGCAGGGGTTTCTGGAAACCTCCAACGTGAACCCGGTGCAGGAGATCACGGATCTGATCACCGCGCAGCGTGCCTATGAAATGAATTCCAAGGTCATCACCGCATCCGACGAGATGATGGCCGCAATCAACACCCTGAGGTGATCGCCATGAACCGCGCGCTTGCAAGTCTGATCGCCGCCGGTGCCTTCGTGGCCGGTATGGCCCTGTCCACCGCTGCCATCGCCGTCGAGCCGATGATGGCGACCCTGAAGCAGGGCATCATCATCGACCGCCCGGTAATCACGCTGAACGATCTGCTGGACGGCGCGGAACAGGCAGGCGACCTGGTGGTTGCCCATTCCCCGGCACCCGGCGAGCGCCTGGCCCTGAACCCCATGGCCATCGCCCGCATCGCCGCCAGCCGCGGCGTGCGCTGGATGCCCCCCGCCGGGATGCACCGCATCACCGTGACCCGGGCCAGCCGCATCGTGCCGATGGCGGACATCATGGCCGAGGTCGAACTGGCCCTGAGCATCCAGACCAACGGCGAAGACCTGCAAATCGAACTGGCCGGACACCGTTCCACCCTGCATGTCGCCACCGACAAGCTGCCGACCGTCGAGGTCATCAGCATGGACTATGCACCGCGCACCGGCCGCTTCAGCGTCATCGTCGCATCCCCCGCCGGAGACCCGGCGGCACAGCGCGAGCGCCTGCATGGCCGCGCCTGGGTCATGACCGAGGTCCCGGTGCTGTCGCACCCGGTGCGCCCGGGTGACGAGATTTCCCAGGATGACATCAGCTGGCAGCGGGTGCGCCATGACCGTGTGCGCCGACAGACCGTGGTCAATGTCGGCGAGCTGGTGGGCATGAGCCCGAAGCGCCACATCGCCGCCAACCGCCTGATCCGCGTCTCCGACCTGCAGACTCCGGTGATGGTCTCGAAGGGCGCGGCGGTCACCATGGTCTACCGCCACGGCGGGCTGCTGCTGACTGCATCGGGCCGTGCCATGGAGAACGGTGGCCGCAATGACGTCATCCGCGTCATGAATGACCGCAGCCGCCTGACCATCGAGGCCCGCGTGGCCGCCCCCGGGCAGGTCAACGTGATCCCGGCCAGCACCCGCCTGTCGCAGTTGACCCGCTGAACCCGACCCTGAAGCTCCCCGCCCGGCAGAAACTGCCGCAGAGCACCCGCTCCCTGAAGGACAAAATGTCATGAGAAGCTCCCTGATCCGCAGTCTGGCCATCCTCGCCACCGCAGCCGCCCTCACGGCCTGCTCCGCCGTTGACCGCATCGGGGACATCGGCAAGGCACCGGACCTGACGGAGATCAAGGACCCGCGGGCGGAGAGCAGCTATCGCACCGTCAGCCTGCCGATGCCGCGCCCGGAGCCGACGATCCGTCAGGCCAACTCGCTCTGGCGCCCCGGCGCCCGCGCCTTCTTCAAGGACCAGCGCGCCTCCCAGATCGGCGACATCCTGACCGTACAGGTGCAGATCAACGATCAGGCACAGTTGAACAACTCCACCTCCCGCGCCCGCGCCGCCTCCGAGGATACCGACGCCACCTCGCTGCTCGGTTTCCAGAGCAACTTCGGCAACTTCCTGCCGGATGCCGTCGATCCGACCAGCCTCGTCAGCGTCGGCAACACCAGCAACCACACCGGCACCGGCACCGTCGACCGCGACGAGACCATCAACCTGCAGGTCGCGGCGCTGATCGTCGACCGTCTGCCGAACGGCAACCTGGTCATCGCCGGTCGCCAGGAAGTGCGGGTGAACTTCGAAGTGCGCGAACTGCTGATCTCCGGCGTCGTTCGCCCGCAGGACATCACCGCCACCAACACGGTCAACCACAGCCAGATCGCCGAAGCGCGGATCGCCTACGGCGGACGCGGCCAGCTCACCGACGTGCAGCAGCCCCGCTACGGCCAGCAGCTGCTCGACGTGATCCTGCCCTTCTGACCGGGATCGCAGACCACAAGGACACACAGAAACACACCAATCCCTCCGTCCAGA
>CAXBNO010000546.1:0-2665 GCA_963976775.1 uncultured Kordiimonadales bacterium | reverse complement strand
ATAACGCAGCTCGACCCCTTCATCGCGCGCCCGTCCCTGCAGGATCTGCAGCAGTTCCAGCCGTCCGATGGCCGCGAATCCGATCCCGTCCAGGGTGACCCGATCGCCGGCGTGGGACAGGGTCATGTTGCGCCACCGCTCCATCCGCGGCGTGATCAGGTCATGTGTTTCAGGATCGTCTGCGCGCAGGAAATCCAGCGCCTGGTCGGAGAAGACGACACCGAAGCCAAAGGTCGCATCCGCCGGATTCTGTTCGCTCACCCTCACTGACAGTCCGGGCCAGGCGCGCTTCAGCAGGATCGCGGCATAGAGGCCCGCAGGCCCGCCACCCAGAATCTCGACATGTTTCAGACCGTGCACCGTGATCGTCCCTCCCCGACCTTCAGAGACCGGAAGGTGCCATGATCAGGCTTCGATGACCATGCCGTCATAGGCCGGTTCCACCCCGTCGGGCAGTTCCGCCTTCAGGGTGCGGTAGTCAAGATCGACATGCATGTTGGTCAGGATCGCCCGCTCCGGTCCGACCCGCGCGATCCACTCCAGCGCCCGGTCCAGATGGGCGTGGGTCGGATGCGGGCGATAGCGCAGGGCATCGACGATCAGCACCCGGCTGCCGGCCATCGCCTCGAACGCCGCGTCATTCAGTTTCACCACGTCATTGGCATAGGAGACGTCGCCGAAGCGGAAGCCCAGTGACGGCATGGTGCCATGGTCCTGCCAGAAGGGCAGGATCGGCAGGTTTCCGATCTGCAGCGGGCCGTCGATCAGGTGATCATTGACGATGGCCGGATAGGCCGCCGAGGCCTCGTCGGGGAAGCAGTATCCGAACTTGCGTTTCAGTCGGGCGAGCGTCTCGGCATCACCCCAGACCTCGATCCGGCGGCGGTTGTGGATCGCAAGCACCCGCAGGTCGTCCAGCCCGTGGGTCTGGTCGGCGTGATCGTGGGTCCAGATGACCCCCTCCAGATCGGTCACTTCGGCATCCAGCAACTGCTCACGCAGGTCCGGTGAGGTATCGACCAGTACCCGCGTGCCCTCATGCTCCACCAGGATCGAGCAGCGGCGGCGGCGGTTCTTCGGCTCGTGCGGATCGCATACACCCCATTCGCCGCCAATGCGCGGCACGCCACCGGAACTGCCACAGCCAAGGATCGTGACACGCATGCTCAGAATACCGCCCGGGTGAACAGGTTGCGGAAGTTCTTCGTCGTCTGCTCGGCCACCTCTTCCGCGCTCACGCCCTTGATCTCGGCCACCTTCGCGGCCGTGTAGGTGGTCATGGCAGGCTCATTGCGCTTGCCGCGTTTCGGTACCGGCGTCAGATAGGGACTGTCGGTCTCCACCAGCAGACGCTCCATCGGCACAGCCTCCACCGTCCGGCGCAGGTCCTCCGCCGACTTGAAGGTGACGATGCCGGAGATCGAGATATGGAAACCCAGCTCCAGCGACCGGTCGGCAAGCTGCCGCGTCCCGCTGAAACAATGGATCACGCCGGTGAAGGCACCCTTCTCCATCTCGTCGCGCAGGATGTCGATGGTGTCGGCCTCCGCGTCCCGTGTGTGGACGATCAGCGGCAGGCCGGTCTCGCGCGCCGCGCCGATATGGGCCCGGAACAGCCGCCGCTGAACATCACGCGGGCTGTGGTCGTAGAAATAGTCGAGACCGGTTTCACCGATGCCGATGACCTTGGGGTGCCGGGCGAGACCGACAAGCTGTGCCGTGGTCGTGTCCGGCTCGCTCTCCGCCTCGTGCGGGTGGACGCCGACGCTGCAGAACAGGTCGTCGGCCTGCTCCGCGATGCCACGGACGATATCGAACTCCCGCAGCTTCGTGCAGATCGTGACCATGGGTGAGACACCGGCATTGCGGGCACGGGTCAGCACATCGTCCAGGTCGCCGTCGCGCGCCAGATAGTCCAGGTGGCAGTGTGAATCGACCAGCATTCCCCTCACCCCTTGGCGGCGGCGTCTTCGACGACGATGCGCGGGAAGACCGGTACCGGCTTGTCGATGGCGGTGCCGCCGGTCAGCGCGTGGGCGGCGGACAGATGCACAAAGGCGCGCGTGTCGGCCGGCACCTTCAGCTGATCCAGCAGGCTCGCCCCTGAATCCGGCATGATCGGCTGGATCAGGATCGCGACCCGACGCACGGTCTCCGCCAGCACGTAGAGCACGGTCTTCATCCGCTCGGGATCGGTCTTCTTCAGGGTCCAGGGGGCCTGGGCATCGACGTAGCGGTTGGCGGCACCACATACTTCCCAGATCGCCGCGAGGGCCTTGTGCAGCGCCTGCACATCGATCTCTGCCCGCACCCGGGCCAGTGTCCCGCCAGCCAGATCAAGCAGGGCATTGTCGTCGTCAGTGAACGGTCCCGGCTGCGGCAGTGCGCCATCACAGTTCTTGAACACCATGGACAGCACCCGCTGCGCCAGATTGCCGAGATCATTCGCCAGGTCACCGTTGGTGCGGTGGATCATGGCCTCGCGGGAGAAGTCGCCGTCATTGCCGAACGGCACTTCCCGCAACAGGAAATAGCGGGTCTGGTCGAGGCCATAGGTCTCCACCAGTTCCTCGGGTGCGATGGCATTGCCGAGTGACTTGGACATCTTCTCGCCCTCGATGGTCCACCAGCCATGGGCAAACACCCGCCTTGGCGTCGGCAGACC
>CAXBNO010000545.1:0-2689 GCA_963976775.1 uncultured Kordiimonadales bacterium | reverse complement strand
CGGGTCGGTCACTTCGACTTCACCGGTGGTCTCCTGAACGGCGTCCCGCATGGCGCTCAGCATCGTGTCATCCAGCTCCGACGCGTCGAAGGTGTAGTTGTCGACGATATACTGGCGCAGGGCCGCCGAGACCCAGGCGAACATGCGCTTGGCAAGTGCCTTGGGCAGGTCCGGACGACGCAGCAGCGGCTTCTGGTAGCGGTCCACACGCTGTGATTCCGCCACCAGATGCTCCAGCAGGGCATCGGAAATCTGAGCGGTATCGTTCTCCAGCAGGGCCTCGACCACATCCTCGTTACCGGTCTCGACCAGTGCGCCGGCCACGGCTTCCGAGATATTGTTGCGCATTGCAGTCGCCAGCTGATGCTGCAGGGTGCGATGGCGCACCACCTCGATCAGGTCGGCATCGCGCAATGCCCTGTTGTCCATCAGGATCGGATAGGCGACCTCGATCTGGTCGTTGGCCAGCATGGCCGCCAGTTCCATCGGTGCATCCGCCATCTCGTTCAGCCGGATGGCCAGCCGCTTGCGGACGCTCATTTCCACGTCATGGCTCAGGCGGCGCAGGATGTCGGTCATCAGCTTGCGTTCACTGCCCGTCAGGGTCTCGCCTTCGGTCTCGAAGAGGTTCCAGATGTCTTCGTACAACTGCGCCCGGCCCTCACGGCTCTTGCGCTGTGCGAGGTCAAACAGATTGGCAATGCCTGACTTTGGCTCTGCTGCTGCGGTATCAGCCATCTTGACGCTCCTCGAAGGAAATACGTCTGCCATTATCGACATTGAAGTTAACAATGCGTTCCTGTTGGGAAATCCGTTCCGGCATCGCGCCACGGAATGTGACGCATGACATGTCTCAGCCGAGCGCCCGGCGAACAAAATCGAGGATCGCAGGCAGGGGCAGCGGCTTTTCGAGCACGGCAAAGGCGACCGAGGCGTCGCGATTGGCTTCGACCAGGGACGCGGGGTGACCCGAGATCAGGATGATCCGCGTGGAGGGTACCGCCCGCTTGATCAACCGGGCGGTTTCCATGCCATCCAGTCCCGGCATCTGAACATCCAGCAGGACGACATGCGGGCGCAGGCGCTTCGCGGTATTGACGCCGGCGAAGCCGTTGGATTCGGCGCGTGCGCTCAATCCACCGTGGCGCAGGTAACTGACGACCGTCTCCGCTCCGGTAACATCATCATCGATAACCAGCACCGACAGTCGGCCTTCACCACTGTCCTGTCTTCCCTTGGCCATGCAGCTCCCGATCCTGTCCGCAGTCAGCGCGCTGGAAACCGTCATGCCATGGCAACATGAAAAGGAACGTTAACGAAGTTCGGGGACAATCACCGGGGAGCAGCAGGAGACACAGGTAGGACGCCATGGCAGATTCCGCGCGCAGCACTTCGTCGTTGTCACAACAGACCGAGAACTACCGGTCCGCAACCCGGTTGATCGAGAGACTGCATCGACTCTATCTGGATGTGATACGGGCGGAACTGGATCGGATGGGTATTGATGACCTGTCGGCTGTCCAGGCATTGCTGCTGTCCAACATCGGCACGGCCGAAGTCAACGTGAAGACGCTGATGGAGCGGGGCTACTATCAGGGCTCCAACGCCAGCTACAATCTCAAGAAACTTGTGGAGGCGGGCTATATCGAGCAGTTCCGTTCCAGCCACGACCGGCGGGCCACCATCGTCCGGTTGACCAGCACGGGCCTCGATCTGTGCGAACGCCTCGATGCATCGGAAGAACGTTTCGCGACCGGCTTCGACAGCAGCGGCAATGCCTTCACCGAGATGGTCAACCGCATGACGGCGCTGGAGCGCGGCTGGACAGACCACATCCGCTTCGGTCACCAGACCTGACGGACCTGCGGCTGTCAGGTGTCAGTCATCGACCTTCACCATGAAGCGCGTGCCGCGGACACCCAGGATGGTGGAGGGGGTCTCGACCAGCATGCGATCCCTGCCGCGCTTGGCGATCCGTCCCGAACGGGCGGAAAGCGTGCCGCGGCTAAGGCGTCCCTTGAAGGCACCTTCGTCCCGGGCGTTGTCGTAGCGGTATTCCTGAATGCGGAAAGTCGTCTCGGGTCCCAGCGCGATCTCGGCACCATCGGTGAAGCGAAGCCCGACCGCGGCTTCGGACGCAGTGATGACGGTATCCCGCGCTTCGATCGCCTGACCTTCGGTCGCGGTGCTGCGTTCCCCATTGCGATCGATGCTGACCTGGCCCGCCACCCGCTCCACCACCGCGACAGTCTCCGCCGCGCGCGCACCCGAGCCGGGCACGAAAGCTGCCATCACCATAATGGCTGCAAAAAGCAGTACTGCGATTGAGGTCACTTTGCGCATGACAGTTCCATCCGTAAGCTTCCGGGACGAAGACGCCGATATGGTCAGACGTCCGTGGAGATTAAGCCAAGTGACTGCCAGTCCCAAGTCCCGCTTCGGAACATTTGCCTGTGACCTGGGTGAAGTGTCTGCGGCAGCACGCTGGGTGGAGCTTCAGGGGACAGAACTTGGCCTGAGCGCAGCGGCTGCAACCCGCATGGCTGTAGCGTTCGAGGAGCTTCACGCCAACAGCATCCATCATGGCAATGTCGGCACCGGTGCGCAGGTGCGCGTCGGGCTGGAGCGACAAAAGGACGGCAGTGTCCGGATGGATTTCCGGGACAACGGCATCTGCTTCGATCCGGTC
>CAXBNO010000544.1:0-2692 GCA_963976775.1 uncultured Kordiimonadales bacterium | reverse complement strand
CTTGCCCTGGCGCATTCATGACCTGCGGCGCACAGCGGCTACGGGGATGGCTGGGCTGGGGTTCGGGCCACACGTGGTGGAAAGGGTGCTCAATCACGTCTCCGGCGCTCAGGGAGGTCTGGTGGGCGTCTATCAGCGACATGAGTACCGCAACGAGCGCAAGGCCGCCCTGATGGCATGGTCGTCGCGGGTCACGTCTGCTCCAGGTTCGACAGCAGGGAATGTTGTGGATCTGCATCCAACGAAGGAGGCCTCGACATGACTGAAGATGATCCATTTCTGACGGACTTCGGCGTTTCAAGCGCCGATCTGCATGCGCGATTGACGATGCTGAGACACGATTTGAGTGCGATGGCGGAGGATATCCATAAGCATGATGGCAATGTCACGATTGAGCACCTGGCATTCTCCACCAGGGCACTTTCGCTGTTCTTCGGCGAGATTCCGCTATTTGCCGGACGACAACTCATGAATTGTCAGGACCTAGTCGCCAACGATCTTGATCGGATTGGCAATGGGTGGCCAGCGGTAGTGATCCGGACGCCACCAGAAATCAGATCACGGCCGCAAAGCTACGCGTTGTTTCTGGCACTCAAGGGGTGGGCTGCTGCCTATATGGAACTGCTTCACGGGCCAGAGCGAAACATCAAGGAGGCGTCAGAGAAAGCGGCAAGGGATATTGATGGTCAGGGATGGAAGTTCGCGGGTGGCCTCAAGGGCTCAGATCGCCTTACAGCTTCCCGGGTCAGGTCATGGCGAAACCAGTGCAAAGGTTTCGTCGGCGAGCCGAACGAGATGACCGAGACGTTCAAGACGATGATCGAGTTGGCAGAAGAATCAGGCCTGACCGGTGATGCCGCAGCTTCAATGATCCTTCAACGACCGATCAAACCCGCTGAGCGCGGGCAATTGCCAGAATCTTGTTAACCCCTCCCTCTTAACGCAACGACACATCCGGCAACTCTCCACCATCGCAAACCATTCGCGAGGATCGAGAGAAAGCCATGGCTACCCACCTCACTGACGACTGCATTCCCGAATCTGTTCCGGCATCTGACCCCCTGCTTTCGCCCAAGGAGTTGGCCACCCGGGAAAACATCACCAAGGGTTGGCTGGACAAGGCCCGCTGTCGCGGTGATGGACCGCCCTTCTATCGCATCGGTGGCAGGATCTACTATCGCAGGTCCGAGTACCACGCCTGGCTCGACGGCCACCGCCACACCAGCACGAGCACCTATTGAGCGGTCAGGCCGACCGCATTCGCGTGATCAACGGGGACAGGTGCGATGGCTCCGGGCGCGCCGTCCCGCGATGGACTCCCTCTGCCAGGAGGGAGCAGGCAACTGACCGTCCAGATTGCCATCCGCTGAGAGCTGTTGATCAGGCCGCCGGTCGATCCCACCGTTCGGCTGCGGCGGCCAGCATGCGCGCTCATCTTCTTGCCCTGCATGAAGGCACCAGGGGAAAAATCACAATCGCCAGGAAATCTGCGGCGGGTGAATGGCGACAGGAGGCGACCGGACTCACCGAACTTATCGACCGCATTCCGTCGCTCGCCGGACAACCTGATGTCTATGTCAGCATGAACCGTTTCTGGGGCTCCAGACGAACGGACAGGATCGCCACGTGCTCGGCGCTGTATTGTGATCTCGATTATTACAACTCGAAGCATGCTCACCTCATGCCTGAACAGGCCAGGTATCTGGCACTCGAGAAACTGCGTGTTGCGAACAAGCCGCCGCCTACTTTGACTGTCTCTTCCGGCAGGGGCCTGACCATGGTCTGGCTTCATTCGGAGATCCCACCGGCAGCCCTTTCGCGTTGGAACAGGTGCCAGGAGAGCATTTTCGAAACCCTTAGTGAATTGGGTGCTGACTCCTGTGCACGCGATGCCACACGGGTGTTCCGCCTCGCCGGAACAGTCAATTCGAAGTCAGGCAGAGAAGTTCGTCTGCTGGATATTGGTGATCGAACATGGAACTTCGACAGCCTCGCTTACGAACTCCTGCCGCGTACGCGCCAGGAGCTTGTCGCCGAAAGGAAGCAGAGAAAGGTGCCGCAAGATGCGAAGCGGAAGAAGCCCGTAGTCCGGCATACTGCAACATCGCTTTGGCGGAACCGGTTGAGGGAACTGAAGCTGCTCGCAGGTCTGCGCTGGCCGCAGGGCATTCCACCAGGGCACAGGGACACCTGGTTGTTCATCGCGTCGGTGGCGCTCTCGTGGCTGGTCCCACCTGCTGCTCTTGATCAGCACATCGTCGCGCTCGCACGTCACTATTGTCCGGCTTGGTCGGGCAGTTCCACTCTGTCGAGGATGATCAGTGTCAGAAGTCGCGCGGTCGATGCCGCGAACGGCGGAAAGCGCGAATGGAAGGGCAAGGATGTCGATCCCCGCTACCGGCTGACCTCCCGGGAGATCATTCGACAGTTGTCGATCACGCAGGAAGAGATGAAACAGCTTGAGCTCAGGATGCTGGTCAACCCGGCGCGCCGACAGGAGTTGGCCAGCGAGAGGAGAAGGACAGCCCGACGTCGGAAAGGTGTTCTGCCACGTGACAGGTACGAGGCCGCAGCAGCCGAACGGAGTGCACGTGCGCACCTCTACCGTGAAGAGGGGCTCTCATGGGCTGAAGTGGGAAGGAAGCTTGGGTTGAGTGCCGATGCGGCCCGCAAGTGCGCCTCTCGGTACAGG
>CAXBNO010000543.1:0-2693 GCA_963976775.1 uncultured Kordiimonadales bacterium | reverse complement strand
CGCAGCACGATCCGCAACCCGTCGGACCGGATACCAAGGTCACGTGCCAGCCGCAGGTCATCTTCGCTTTCCATGCGCACCCGATAGACCTGAAGCGCCTCCAGCACCCGCTGGACATAGTTTCGGGTCTCCGAGAACGGAATGCGCTCCACCCAGTCCACTGCATCGACGGTCCCGTTGCGCGGATCGCCATGTGCCTCGATCCAGCGTTTCACCCGGTGCGGCCCGGCATTGTAGGCGGCGACCGCCATCGGCAGGTAGCCGTCGAAGTCGCGGATCTGCCAGGCCAGGTAGGTGCTGCCCAATCGCGCATTGTAGGCCGGATCATCCGTCAGACGGCGCGGCTGGTAGGCCGCTTCCGTCTCCCGCGCGACCAGCTTCGCTGTCCCCGGCATAAGCTGCATCAGCCCGCGCGCCCCCGCATGGCTGACGGCCTTCGGATTGAAGGCACTTTCCTGACGCGCAATGGCGTGGGCCAGCGCCGACCCGACCTCCAGGTCGCCCGACAGGTCCGCATGCAGCGGCCAGGTGATGGACGGCAGCACGACCTGGTCCAGCGCTGCCAGCTTGCCCGCCAGAACCTGCAGGTCGGCACGCTCCAGCCGCTGTGCCATGTCCCCGATCAGCAGACGGTTCGCGGCACTGGCTGCCGACTGCCCCATGTGGGTCAGGAATCGGCGGGCCAGATGATCCTGCCCGACCTCCACCAGCAGCCGCGTGACCTGTACCAGCGGCAACTGGTCGAATTCCGCGCGCGTGGCAGCGCTGATCACAGGTTCCTCCGGCAGTTCCAGACGCGCGCCGCCGATGGCCAGCAGGCCGAGTTGCCCATAGTAGGTGCCTGTATGGGCGGCAGCCCGACGGAACCATTCCGTGGCGCGGTCCGGGTCCTGCAACGCCTGATGCGCCCGGGCAATCCAGTAGGCACCCCGCGCCCGGCTGACCGGATAGGCAACATTCTCGAACAGGGTCTCGAAATGCCGCAGGGCAATCCGTGGCCTGTCGAGAAAGCGCAGCGCAATCCAGCCGGCCTCGAACTCGCCCTGGGCGAAGGCAGCTCCGCGCTCCATGCCGTGATCGCTGGCGATGCGCCAGGCCTTCTCGTAGGCATCATCGGCGAGCAACTGACGGATCTGGATGCGCCGTTCGATCCACCACAGATCAGGACGTGCGCCATGGTCGGGACCGGAAAGCAGGATTTCCTGGGCGCCGTCATGCTGTCCCGCACGGCGACGCCAGCGGGTCCGGTCATACAGCAGTCCGGCATCGCGCTGCAGGTGCGCGGGCACTGCCGCGATGGCGCTGTCGACATCGGGGCGCCTGTACATCAGCGCCAGACGTGCCCGGGCCAGCCGTCTCAGTCCGTCAGGAACCAGGGACAGCATCCTCGTCGCGGCGGCACGGTGTCTGGACCACAACAGCCGGTCCAGGCGCACGGCATGGTCTTCGGCTGTCAGTCCGCTGCGAAAGCCGTCAAGAAGCCTGCGCTCATCCGCCAGGTCAAGATCCGCATCGCGCCAGAGGTCGCGCGCGATCCTCGTGGCGCCAGTCGGGTCCGCTGCCTTCCGCGCCATGGCGAGGTGGAGCTTGCCCTGGTGCGTCAGCGCCGGTCGGGCGGCGAAGTGGTCATTGATCGCCGCCGCATCCTCCGTCGCCAGCACGGCCTCCTCCAGGCGGATCGCCAGCCTGGTGTGGCCGGGCAGTTCCGGCTGTTCCGCAATGAACTGCCGGATGGCGTCCGGATCGTCCTGCTGTCCATTGCTTATCCTCAGCCAGTCCAGCACGGGCACCAGCCGCCGATCCTGCACAGGTGCCAGCAGCAGCGGCACCGTTTCCCAGAAATGACGCTGACCGGCCGCAAAGGCGGCGCGGTAGGCCATGACATCGGCATCGGAGAGTTCACCACTGCGGGCCGGGTCCGCACGGAACGGGTTGGGTGTCGGCACGGGCGGTGTCCCGGCCACAGGAGACACCGCTGGCACAGCCAGCACTGCAAGGACGCACAAGGCGGCAAGCCGAGGCAACAGCCGGACACGAAACACGACAGATGGCTCCATCATTCGAATCATACGGGCTACAATAGCGATGCAAACGGCCAGCCGTCTTCACAATGCGGTTGTCGCGGTGTTGCCAGCACAAATACAAATGCACTAGAAGTGCGCGGCCCGCAGACGCGCGGGTCAACGAAATCCTGGGAGCGAAAGTCATGGACATCAAGGGGTCGATACCGGCATTGGTCACGCCGTTCACGAACGGCGCCGTTGATGAAAAAGCCTTTCGTGACCATTGTGACTGGCAGATCCGCGAAGGCAGTCATGGCCTGGTGCCCACCGGCACCACCGGCGAATCCCCGACGCTGAGCCACGCAGAGCACCGCCGCGTGGTGGAACTCTGCGTCGAGGCGGCGGCCGGGCGTGTGCCGGTCATCGCCGGTACGGGATCAAACAATACGCTGGAGGCGGTGTCACTGACCCGCCACGCCAGGGAAGCCGGCGCCGATGCGGCGCTGGTGGTCACGCCCTATTACAACAAGCCGAGCCAGGAAGGCATGTACCGTCACTTCGCCGAAGTTGCCGCCGTCGGCCTGCCGATCATCATCTACAATATCCCGCCCCGGTCGATCGTCGACATGACGCCTGAAACCATGGGCCGCCTGGCGGAACTGCCGGAAGTCATCGGGGTGAAGGACGCGA
>CAXBNO010000542.1:0-2699 GCA_963976775.1 uncultured Kordiimonadales bacterium | reverse complement strand
CCGACATACCGGCGTTTCGACGGATCCTTCAGCGTGATCGCCTTCAGCTCGTCCTCCGAGAAGGCGCGGGCGGTTGCCCCGGCCTTCACCAGATCGCCGTAGGAGATCTTGCGGCCGGACCTGGCGTGGCTGACCATGCCCTGTTCCGCCTGCAGTTCCGACAGGGCGACACCCCAGTGCTTCACGGCGGCTTCCATCAGCGCAATGCGGCCTGCGGCCCCGGCACGTGACATCTGGTCAAAGGTCCAGTTCACCGACCAGGAACCACCGGTCACGAACAGGCCATACTCCGGCGCGGTCGAGACATAGGCGATGGAGACATTCTCCCAGGGTACTTCCAGTTCCTCGGCCAGCGCCTGTGAAAGCGGCGTGCCGACATGCTGACCCATTTCGGCCTTGGTGATGTTGACGATGACCTTGCCGGCCTCATCCATCGTGAACCAGATGTTGGGCGCGAAGTTGCCTGCGGCCTTGGCTTCCGCCAGACCACCCACGGCGGGCAGCAGCCCGTAGCCCATGGTCAGGGTGCCAACGGCCAGGGATCCGACCAGGAAACCACGGCGCGAAACATCGCTCACGCCCTTGCTCCCGGTGCGGCCGATCTTTTCAATCTTTGTCATGATCTGCCTCCTCAGCCTTTCTGCATGTCGCTGGCTGCGCGTGCGACGGCAGCCTTGATGCGCTTGTAGGCCATGCAACGGCAGAGATTGCCGGTCATTGCACCGACAATCTCGTCATCGGACGGATTCGGATTCTCCGAAAGGAACGCCGCAGCGGTCATGATCTGGCCGGACTGGCAATAGCCGCATTGCGGTGCCTGTTCGGCAATCCACGCCTTCTGCACCGGATGGTCGCCACCCAGGCCCTCGATCGTGGTGATCTCGACGCCTTCCGCAGCATCGACCGGCGTGATGCAGGTACGTGTCGCAACGCCATCGATATGCACGGTGCAGGCACCGCAAAGCCCCTTGCCGCAGCCGAATTTCGTGCCCGTCATCCGAAGATGCTCACGAATTACCCAAAGCAATGGGGTATCCGCAGGGACATCAACCGTCTTGGTTGCCCCGTTGATCTTGAGGGTTGCCATGTATCCTCCCAGAGTGTTGCAACGTCGTCTGATGCGACGCTTTCTTGTTTCTTGTCATTTGTGCGGGTTGGCCTGATGACGTCTTGTGCGGCATCATTGCATCCCCCGATGCTGAAATATTGAGCGGAGTGAGTCATCCTGTCAAATCATGTCGCGGCTCTTCTGCTGGCGATCTTCGTGGCATCCCTCGCCATGGCTCCGGCACGGGCGCAGCAATGTGCCGACCCGGTCGCACGGTTTGTCATGCGTGATGGCGGCATCCATTCGCCGCTTTGCGGTCTGGCGGGCGATGCCGAACGTGGTCGCGCAATCGTGGCCGGACGGCAGGGAAACTGCCTCGCCTGCCACGCCGCGCCAATTCCGGAGCAGGCGTTTCAAGGTGACATCGGCCCACCGCTGCATGGTGTGGCGGGGCGCCTGAGCGAAGCGGAACTGAGGCTACAGGTCGTGGACGCGACCCAACTCAATGAACATACCTTGATGCCACCGTTTCACCGGGTGGCGGGCCTGACCGCCGTTCGTCCTGATCGCATCGGTCAACCGCTGTTGAGCGCGGCGGAGGTGGAGGATGTGCTAGCCTACCTGCTGACGCTGAAACAGGATCAGGCCCACGAATGACCGGACAACCTCCCAGGATGCGTGGCGTTTCGCGACGCGGTGTCGTCGCGGGCGCGCTGGCACTGCTGACCCTGCCTGTCCTGCCCGCCTGGGCGGAGGGAATCCGCAATCGCGTGTCGATGTTCCGCCGGACCTTCCCGGTCCAGCCGGACGTGGCAGATGCGGAGGTGCTGGTGAACATCGTCCTGCGCGGTCGCGAACCCGTGCCGGGACTGATCGAGCTGAAGCTGCCGGTGCTGGCGGAGAATGGTGATTCGATTCCACTGACCTTCGACATCCGCTGCAGCTTCGAAGGCAACGACTGGCCGAAGACCGTGCACATCTTCGTGCTCGGCAATCCGTTTCCGGAGGTGGCGCGCTATCACTACGGCCCCTGGAACGGCAGCGCCCTGACCGAGATGCGGTTCCGCATGCGCCAGACCTCGGACGTGGTGCTGGTGGCGGAGATGGCGGACGGGCGTGCGGCAACGGCGCGGCAGAACGTCGAGGTTCTGCTCGGCGCCTGCGGAGGCTGAGCCCATGGCCGCACCGCTTCGCCGTATCCATGTGCCCGCCTCGGTGAACCGGGGGGAAGTGTTCGAGGTGAGGACGCTGGCACGGCATCCGATGGAGTCAGGTGTCCGGTTCTCCACCGACAATATCGTCGTCATTCCACGCCATATCCTGCAGGAGGTGCAGGCCTTCTACAACGACCGTCTGGTGTTCCGGGCCGAGTGGTTCAGCTCCGTCTCCTCCAACCCCTATCTCAGCTTTCGGTTGAAGGCCGTCGACAGTGGCGAGATCAGCGTCGTCTGGATCTCCGACTACAATGTGCGCACCCGGGCCAGCACGACGATCGAGGTGGTGGCGCCGGACCCCTGATCGCCGTGGTGCCTCATCCGGCGTACTGGCTGATCAGCCCGCTCCAGTCACGGGTCTCCTCCGGCGTGCGGATGGCGGTGGCAAGGCCGGCCATGTCGGAGACGGGGACGAGAACCCGGTCGATGCCCATCCG
>CAXBNO010000541.1:0-2707 GCA_963976775.1 uncultured Kordiimonadales bacterium | reverse complement strand
GTGACCGGCAGCCCGACCGCCGTGGCATTGAGCGATGCCGCGATCGGATTTGACGGGAACCGTCTGACCGGTGCCATCCGTGTCGGGCTGGCCGGTGCCCGCCCGTCCCTGTTCGCGGACCTGAGCGGCGGTGACCTGGACCTGCGTCCCTACATGCCCGCAGAGACCAAGGAGGGTGGCGGCACGTCCGACGGGGCCGCTGCACCCGCTGGCGGGTCAAAGGACTGGTCCGATGATCCCATCGATCTCTCGGCTCTGGATGCGGCGGATGTGGACCTGCACATCGTGGCGGACTCCATCAAGGCCGGCATCCTTGATACGGCGGCGACCGACATCAAGCTGGTGTCGGAGGGCAAGCGGACCAATCTGACGATCGCGAAACTGGGTCTCTATGATGGCGACGCAACCGGTGCAATTGGCATCGACCGCCGTGGTGCCGCACCGAAGTTCGCCATCAAGCTGGATGGCAACGGCATCCAGGCCCAGCCGATGCTGCAGCAGTTCGCCGACTTCGGTGATTTTCTGGGTACGGTCGAGCTTGCGGTCGACATGACCACAGCGGGCGCGTCGGAGCGGCAGATCGTTTCCGCCCTGAACGGGACCGGCGCGCTGACGGTCCGGGATGGCGCGATCATCGGCTACAATCTGGCGGCTGCGGTGCGCGGCATCTCCACCGCCAATCTCGACCTTGACTATGACAAGGCGGAGAAGACCGACTTCGCCGAGATCTCGGCGACCTGGACCGCGAAGAACGGTGTCATCGACAATCCGGACCTGATGATGAATGCGCCGCTGCTGCGCGTGACCGGCAAGGGCACCGTGTCCCTGCCGCCGCGCCAGATCGACTACCGCGTGCTGCCGAAGCTGGTGGCCAGCCTTGCGGGGCAGGGTGCCAAGAGCGCGGGCGGTCTCGGTGTGCCGATCCTGATCAAGGGCAGCCTGGACGATCCGTCGATCCAGCCTGATCTGGAAGGCGTTGTCCGTGGCGTGATCGAGGCACCGGGAGATGCCGTCAAGGGCGTCATCGACGGCGGCGGCGGTGCCGTCAAGGGACTGCTCGACAGTGTCACTGGCGGCGGCGGCAAGTCCACAGCCGACGAAGGTGCTACGTCGGGATCGCCGACACAGGAATCCTCCAACCCTGTCGAGGGCGCGGCAAAGAAGCTCAAGGGTCTGTTCGGCACCGACTGACCCAGTCTGACAAGAAAAGAAGGATACAGGATATGGATTCTGAGAAGGCCTCGGAAGCGATGGACTTTCTGGTCACCTACGCGGCGGAATATGCGATTGCCGTCGTAGGTGTCATCGTCATCCTGATCGTCGGCTTCATCGCCGCCGGATGGGTTGGCCGCGCGGTGCGCAGCGTTCTTGGCCGGTCGAAGAAGACTGATCCGCTGATCACAAACTTCGTGGCCGCTGTCGCCCGCTATGGCGTCATTGCGTTCACGATCATCGCCGCGCTGGACCAGTTCGGGGTCGAGACCACAAGCTTTGTCGCCGTCATGGGTGCGGCGGGCCTGGCCATTGGTCTGGCGTTCCAGGGAACACTGGGCAACCTTTCCGCCGGTGTGATGATCCTGGCCTTCCGCCCCTTCCGTCAGGGCCACTTCATCGAAGGCGGTGGTGTCGCCGGTACAGTGGATTCCGTGTCGCTGTTCGTGACCGAAATGCACACGCCGGACAATGTCCACATCATCGTGCCGAACGGTTCGCTCTGGAATACGGCGATCAGGAACTACAGCCACCATGCCACGCGCCGTTGCGACTTCGTGCTTGGCATTGGCTATAGCTCCAGCCACGTCGAAGCCATGAAGGCACTGCATGCGATGGCGGAGACGGATGCGCGGGTGCTGAAGGAACCGGCACCCCAGATCGTTGTCTCCAATCTGGGTGACAGTTCCGTCGATATCACCATCCGCCTCTGGTGCAATGCCGGTGACTACTGGGGCCTGAAGTTCGACTTCACCCAGGCGATGAAGGAAAAGATGGACGAACTCGGTATCGAGATCCCGTTCCCGCAGCGCTCCGTCCACATGATCAAGGACGCAGCCGACTGATACCGCGTCCGGCCCCTGACCGGGGTGCCGGACAATTCAGGGAGCGAACAATCCGGCACCGTGGGTCAGGCCCGCGGTGCCGTTTCTCTTTCTGCGGGGGTGGCTCAGTTCTTCGAAACGGCTTCCCGTTCGAGAATGCGCGCGACGCGGTCCCAGCGTTCCTCCAGCGCGCGGTCCCGGGCGGTCTTGCCCTGGGCGTCGCGGATGTCGGGGTTTGCGCCCTGCTTCAGCAGGGCCAGCACCACATCCTCATGGCCGTTCCAGGCCGCACGCATCAGGGGCGTCACGCCCTCTTCGTCGGACGCATTCGGGTCGGCGCGCTGGCTCAGCAGGTCCTCGGTAATCGACGCATAGCCGTTGATGGCAGCCCAGGCCAGCGGGGTCCGCCCCTCGAAATCCCTGGTGTCGATATCGACCCCCCGCTCGATCAGGAACTCCACCACCATTTCCCGCCCGCGCCATGACGCGGCAATGATCGCGTCGCGCCCGGCGGCGTCGATGGCGTTGGGATCAGCCCCGGAACGCAGCAACACCTCGATCTGCTGCACATTTCCGCTGGTCACCGCCTGCCTCAGATCTCCATCAAGCTGCCGCTGCTGTGCCGGTGCGATCGATCGCTCTGTCTTCTCCTTCTCGATGAAGCGCCGCCA
>CAXBNO010000540.1:0-2717 GCA_963976775.1 uncultured Kordiimonadales bacterium | reverse complement strand
AGGCGGACGACGTGACCTCGATCCTGATCGACCTGGCGCAGCGCGAAACCATGAACCAGTCCGCGACTCTGGCCCAGACCGTCGTGGTCGAACTGGGGCAACGGGTCACCATGCGGTCCAACCCGCACCGCTTCGCCGGTTTCAGGGTGCTGAAGGCCCCGGATGTGCCCTCCGTGCTGGTGGAGATCGGGTTCCTGACCAACCGCCAGGAGGAAGCGCAGCTCAAATCGTCCCGCACCCGCCAGCAGATCGCCGATGGTCTGGCGGATGCCATCGACGCCTATTTCAGGCGCTAGATTTCCTCATGTTTCAGCGGCAGTTCCCTTCGCGGATTTGGCCACGGCCCGACTGCCTTCGCAGGGCCATGATTCTGGCCTAGGCTTTGCTATATCAATTGGATGAAACATCAATCAGGTACCGGGCCAAGCTGAGTTCATGCGTGTTGTTTGGAAGATATTTCTCTGGCTGACAGCGCTCGGCGTTCTTGGTGCGCTGGCGGCGACCGGATTCGTTGCCTATGCCTTCTGGCACTTCGGACGGGAATTGCCGGAGCATGAGAAGCTGGCCGAGTATGCGCCCGCAGTCGTCACCCGTGTGCATGCGGGTGATGGTCAGCTGCTCGCCGAATATGCGCGCGAACGCAGGCTGTTCGTGCCGATCCAGTCCACACCACGCCGCGTCATCAATGCCTTTCTGGCGGCGGAGGACGGCGATTTCTACAACCACATCGGTGTTGATTTTCGTGCCGTGGCCCGGGCTGTCGTGCAGAACCTGCGCAATCTCGGTACCGGACGCCGTCCGGTCGGGGCCTCCACGATCACGCAGCAGGTGGCCAAGAACTTCCTGCTGACGAACGAGGTTTCCTACGAGCGCAAGATCAAGGAAGCGATCCTGGCGTTGCGGATCGAGAAGGCCTTCGACAAGAACCACATTCTGGAACTCTATCTGAACGAGATCTACCTGGGGCAGGGAGCCTATGGCGTTGCCTCGGCGGCGCTGACCTACTTCGACAAGCCCCTGAACGAGCTGACGGTGGCGGAGGCCGCCTTCCTGGCCGCCCTGCCCAAGGCACCCAGCAACTATGATCCCTATCGCCACCACAGGCGTGCTGTTGCCCGTCGCGACTGGGTCATCGGGCGCATGGTGATCCAGGACATGATCTCGCAGGAGACGGCGCAAGAGGCCCTGGCCGAACCGCTGGAGGCCCGCCGTGGTCGCGACGTGAACTTCGTCAAGGCAGACTGGTTCGCGGAGGAGGTGCGCAGGGAACTGGCCGACCGCTTCGGTGAGGATGGCCTGTATGACGGTGGCCTTTCCGTCCAGACCACCATGGACCCGCACCTGCAGGAGATCGCCCGCGATGCCCTGCGGGAGGGGTTGATCCTCTATGACCGTCGCCATGGCTATCGTGGCCCGCTGACACGTCTGGAAACGATGGACAACTGGCCGACCCGGCTGGCGGCTGTCCGCCCGCCTGCGGGGATGCCCGATGACTGGCAGGTCGCCGTCGTGCTGACGGTTGATCGTGATGCGGCCGAGCTGGGTCTGATCGACAAGTCCCGCGTGACCCTGCCGCTTGAACGTCTGACCTGGGCACGCAAGCCCCTGCGCAACGGACTGGTTGGCGCCGCGCCGGAGGCCGCGAGCGATGTGCTTGCCGTCCGCGATGTGGTGCTGATCGGGCCGGACACGGAAGATCCGGACAAGCCCCAGATGCGCCAGATGCCGCGCATCGACGGTGGCGTGGTCGCGCTGGACCCGCACACCGGGCGCGTGCTGGCGCTGGTCGGAGGCTTCTCCTATGAGCGCAGCCAGTTCAACCGCGCGACCCAGGCCGCGCGCCAGCCCGGCTCGGCCTTCAAGCCCTTCATCTACGCGGCGGCGCTGGAACATGGTTTCACGCCGGCGTCCCTGGTGCTCGATGCGCCTTTCGTCATCGACCAGGGCGGTGGCCAGGGCAAATGGAAGCCGGCGAACTATTCCAACCGCTTCTACGGGCCATCCACGCTGCGCCTCGGCGTTGAGAAGTCGCGCAACCTGATGACCGTGCGGCTGGCGCAGAAGCTCGGCATGGACGTGGTCAGCGACTATTCGGAACGCTTCCGCATCTACGATGACCTGCCCCGGACTCTGGCGAACGCTCTGGGTTCCAGCGAGGTCACGCTGCTGAAGCTGACTTCGGCCTACGGCATGCTGGTCAATGGCGGACGCGGCATCCGGCCCACGATCATCGATCGGGTGCAGGACCGCACGGGGCGCACGATCTTTCGGCATGAGACACGGGACTGCGGCACCTGCCTCGTACAGACGTGGGAGCGACAGCCCGAGCCCCGGCTGCCCGACCAGAGGCCGCAGGTCGTTGCCTCGGAGACCGCCTATCAGATGGTGTCGATGCTGGAAGGTGTGGTTCGACGCGGCACCGGTGCCCGTATCGCGCAGGTCGGCAAGCCGCTGGCCGGCAAGACCGGCACATCGAACGAGAGCCGGGACGCCTGGTTCATCGGCTTTTCCCCGGATCTCGCGGTGGGCGTCTTCACCGGCTTCGACACACCGGAGCCTCTGGGAAATCGTGAAACCGGCTCCAGTGTTGCCGCGCCGATCTTCCAGACAATCATGGCGGAGGCCCTGGCAGATCAGCCGGGGCTGCCGTTCCGGGTGCCGGAAACTGTGCGTCTGATCCGCATCAATGCACGGACCGGCGAACCGGCGCGCGCCGG
>CAXBNO010000539.1:0-2718 GCA_963976775.1 uncultured Kordiimonadales bacterium | reverse complement strand
ATGTTCGCAAGAGCGCCGGGAAGGATGAAACGTGGACGGGCTGGAACTGCTTGTGGACCTGCACCGCGACGCCAGGCGGCAGGGACCGGGTGGCGACGATGAAACGCGTCTCGCACTCCGGCTTGCCGGTCTGGCGGATGCCAGGGACGTTCGGATCGCGGATATCGGCTGCGGCTGCGGCGCGTCTGCCCTGATACTTGCCAGCGAGATCGATGCCATTGTCACCGCAGTGGATTTCCTGCCGGCGTTTCTCGCCGAGCTTGAGGCCGCCGCGGAGCACGCCGGTCTCGGGGATCGTATCCGGCCCCTGGTCGGGACCATGGAAGATCTCCCGTTCCAGGATCAGCAGTTCGACGCGATCTGGTCAGAGGGCGCCATCTACAGCATGGGGTTTGCCAATGGGGTGAGATCCTGGCGGCGCTTCCTGAAGCCCGGCGGCATACTGGCCGTTTCAGAGTTGACATGGCTCACGAACGACAGGCCGGCTGAACTTCAGGAACACTGGATGCGGGAATATCCCGAGGTGGGCACTGCGGCCGAGAAGCTGGCTGTGCTCGAGGAGAGTGGCTACGCGCCCGTCGGCTATTTCGTTCTGCCGAAACCGTGTTGGATGGACAATTACTACACGCCGATGCGCAGCCGGTTCCGGGCGTTTCTCGACCGCAACGGCAACACGGCTGAGGCCCTGGCCCTGGTCGAGGCGGAGGAAGCGGAAATTTCCCTCTACGAACGATATTCCGACTACATCAGCTACGGCTTCTACATTGCGCGGCGCACATCGACGTTGTGATATGTCCGGCAGAGGCTCTCCGGCCAGTCGGCCTGCTGCAGGAGGATGGTCAATGACCGAGCGATCCGCTGAACTTCAGACATTTATCGACGCAGCGGCTGTCGCCTTTGCCGCGCGCGCCGGGGAGGGACGGTCGCAGGCTTCGGTCTCGGAGTGTTTCGCCGCCCTGGCTCGACCGAGGAACATGGCGTCGGACGCTGGTGCGCGTCTGCCGGTCTGTGACATGCATCTCGACAGGGCAACCGATCCGGATCGTCTGCACGATGATGACCTCGTGCGGCTCGCCGTTGCGTTTCGCCAGATCGAACCGCGACTCGTCTGGGGCAGGCGGTCGGTCAGGGGCCTCACCGCCGAAGACGGCTTCGCCGACGGTCACGCAACCGCCATGGTCGTTGGGCCAAGTGGCCTGGAACGACGGACCGACGTCTGGCTGGGTGTTTCGCTGCTCGCGCCGCATGTCCGCTACCCCGACCATGACCACCCGCCGGAGGAGACCTATCTGGTCATGACTTCCGGGGAGTTCATGCAGGAAGGCGGGCCCTGGTTCGCGCCGGGAGTCGGAGGCTCCTTCTACAATCGACCGGGCATCCTTCATGCCATGCGAGCTGGCCCTGAACCGCTGTTCGCGTTCTGGCTCCTGCTGACCGGGAACCCGGATGCTGCATGACCTTTCGGCGGCACCTGCCTGATCGACAGGTGCGGGATGCGCGGGAGAACCCTGGCAGGTTCTTCCGCGCGCCGCCGATCAGAACAGGCTGAAACGGTAACCGATCCCGACACCGACGATCACGGGATTGATGTCGAGTGTCGTTCTCTGCACGCCGATGTTGGTGGTCCGCAAGGTGACATCGGTACTGATGCGGACGTACTTCACATCAAGATTGAGGAACAGGTTCTCGGCGATGCGATAGTCGAGGCCGGCCTGCACCGCCAGCCCGAAGGAATCCTCGGCCTCCACCTTGGTCGCGCCGACCGCGTTGATCAGCGCCCCGTCCGCATCCTCACCGTAGAACATGGTGTAGTTCAGCCCTGCACCGAGATAGGGCTGGAAGTCACCACTGGGATTGAAGTGATACTGCAGCGTCAGCGTGGGCGGCAGCAACCAGGCGCTGGCGGCATTGCCCAGGTTCGCGATGCCGCCCCGGCCCTCGATCTGATGCCGGGACGTGGCCAGGATCAGTTCCGCCGCGATGTTGTCGGAGAAGAAGTAGGTGAAATCAAGCTCCGGCACGACCGCGTTTCCTGCCCGCAGTTGCGAATTCCCCAGGGTCGGCTGAATGCCGTTTGATTCCGCGGTTGGCAGCACCGCAATACCCCGGACGCGAATTCCGAGATCACCGGCCTCCGCCTGCGCGGGCAGTGCCATCAGCGCAGTGCCAGTGAAGAGTGCTGTGACAGACAGGATTACGGCTAGTGCTCGTCTCATGGTCGCGGCTCCGGATATCGACAGCCTTGATTGGCTGGGCCTTCATTCTGGTACCGGGACGGCTCCGGGTTCTTGATGTGGGTCAAGGGGCCGGGATTTCGATGAGTATCAGGAAAGTTCGGCGCGTCTGGTGAGGGACGGACGGTGCGCATCCGGGCGCCCGAAGCGGGAGGGGCTTGCCGGTCCGTTGGACGACAATGGGTTGAAGGCACCGGGTCAGAAGGTCGGTCGGGCAGATTGGCAGCCTGACATGCAGGCAGGTCCGAACTCCACTGGACTTCCGGGGCCGACGAAGCCATTCCCGGTGTTGTGCTTGATATTCGCCCACGAAAAGAGACGAGGAACATACCGATGGCACAGTTGCGCCACCTGGGCCCGGGCTTCGACCCGGCGGTCGTCGCCGGTATCGACGCGAAGCTCCACCAGGTCGAGGCAAGCCATGGTGTGCGCATCCTGCTGGCCATCGAGAGCGGCAGCCGGGGGTGGGGTTTTCCATCACCGG
>CAXBNO010000538.1:0-2721 GCA_963976775.1 uncultured Kordiimonadales bacterium | reverse complement strand
CCCGCCTTCGCGTTCCTTCGGCTCCGCCCGCCTGTTCCCGCTGTCGGCCGCCATGCCCGTTTCAGTTCCTCTGCTCGCGTCAGTCAGACTGTCCCTTTACATACCGCAAGGCGGCCTGGGTTACATCAGGGTACCGAACGGCGGCTCAGATTGGCGCAATGGTCAGTTTCTTGGTGGTGCGTGCAGGCGGGGCGGGGAAGGTGTCCATGGTGGCGGAGAGGATCCGGCGCGTATCGACCGGATCGATCACGTCGTCGAAGCCGAACCGCTCCCCCACCCGCAGGCTGGTGTTGTAGGCCTTCAGTTCGTCCGTGTAGGCGCGATGGGCCTCCGCGCGCTCGGTCGGGTCGGCGATGGCTTCAAGCTCCGCCTTGAAGATGATGCTTGCCGCACCCTCCAGTCCCATGCCGCCGAACTCCGCGGTTGGCCAGGCCAGCAGGATGGCCGGATGCAGCGGGCGGGAACCCATGATGTAGTAGCCCAGACCATAGGCCTTGCGCAGGACAACGGTCATCAGCGGCACGGTCGCGTTGGCCAGCGCCGACAGCAGGCGCGCACTGTGGCGGACCAGTGCGGTCTTCTCGATCTCCGGCCCCACCATCAGGCCCGGCGTGTCGCAGAGCAGCAGGATGGGAATGTCGTAGGCATCGCAAAGCTCGACGAAGCGGGCGGACTTGGCGCAGGCGGGACTGTCCATGGCACCGCCCAGGAACATCGGCTGGTTGGCGACGACACCCACCGTCCGGCCATCGATCCGGGCCAGGGCAGTCACCATGGCCCGGCCCCATGCAGGCTTCAGTTCCAGTACGCTGTCGGCATCGGCCAGCCCTTCGATCACCTTGCGCACGTCATAGGCGCGGCGCGGGCTTTCCGGCACCAGATCGCGCAGCTTCTGCGGGTCGGGGGCAGGGACGGGTTCAGCGGGACCGCTGAAATAGGAGAGATACCGGCGCGCGAGGCGACAGGCATCGGCGTCGTCTTCCGCCATCAGGTCGATGGAGCCGGCCTTCATGTGGACCTCCGCCGGACCGATCTCCTCCGGCGTCAGCTCCATGCCCAGCGCGGCCTCCACCAGCGGCGGACCTGCCATGCCCATGGACGCGTTCTTCGTGGCGATGGCGCAGTCGCTCAGGCCCGCCAGGTTGGCATGTCCGGCAAAGGCCCGGCCCGGCACGATGCCCACCGTCGGGGCCAGACCGGAGAGGCGGGAGAAGGTGACGAAGGTCGTCGACATGCTCATCGACTGCACGAACATGTCGTGCGGGCGCGCCCCGCCGCCGTCGAGCCAGCACAGCACCGGCAGCCGCTGACGCTCCGCATACTGGAACATGCGGCTGATCTTGCCGTGGTTCACCGCGCTCTGCGTCCCGGCGTAGACGGTATAGTCGTAGGCGACGATGACGACGGCGCGGCCATCGACCTTGCCGGTCCCCATGACAAGCCCGTCGGCGGCACCCTGCATGCCCTTGGTTGCCGGTTTGGCGAGGGCGCCGTACTCGACGAAACTGCCTTCATCCAGCAATTGCGCAACGCCTTCCCGGGCGGTGCAGCGACCCCGCGCGTGCTGCTTGTCGACGGCGACCTGGCGTGCCGCGTCAGTCGTTGCCTCATGGGCGTCGAGCACGGCCTGCAGCCCCTCGCGTACCTGGGTGTCAGGTGACTTCTGTTCCGGATTGTCCATGGTCATTTCCGTTCTCTGTCTGATGCTTTCAGGCGAGCGTGCCGAGCCTGTCGCGGCTGATCTTCACGCCGGCCTTGTCGCGGTCCCAGGTGTCATCCGTGACGCCTTCGTCGCGCAGCAGATGCTTCTGTACCTTCTGGGTCGGGGTCTTCGGCAGGTCCTGCATGACGCGGATGAAGCGCGGGATCATGAAATGCGCCATGCGCGGACGCAGGAATTCGAGCAGGTCGCGCGGATCGACAGTGCGGCCCGGCACCGGGGCGACGACGACCAGCAGTTCGTCTTCGCCCAGTTCGCTGGCAACGCCGACTGCCGCGCTTTCGCGCACATCCGGGTGGGCATTGACCTCGTTCTCGACCTCGAAGGAGGAAATGTTCTCGCCCCGGCGGCGGATCGCATCCTTGGCGCGGTCAACGAAGTAGAAGGTGCCGTCGGCGTCGCGGCGGAACAGGTCGCCGGTATGGAACCAGCCATTGCGCCAGGCCTTTGCCGTTGCCTCCGGGTTCTGGTTGTAGCCGTGGTTGAGGCTCCAGGGGCGTTCATCGCGCACGATCATCTCGCCGATCTCGTCCACGGCGACCTCGCAGTCGTTGTCATCTACCAGCCGGACCGATGCGCCGGCGCGGACCTTGCCGCAGGAACCGGCCTTTGTCGGATTGCGCTCCGACATGAGCTGGCAACTGATCTCCGTCATGTTGAAGGTGGTGTAGATGTCGACACCGAAGCGCTCGCCGAACGCCGCCGCATCCTCGGTCAGCGGGACCATGAAGGCGTTGCGCAGCGGGTGATCGCGATCCTGCGGGCTGGGCGGGGCCTTCATCAGGAACGGTGTCATCGCGCCCAGCAGGGTGAGGCAGGTCGAGCCGGAACGGCGGATCGTGTCCCAGAAGGTATCGGTCTTGAAGGAATCCACCAGCGCGATGGACGCCCCCTTCGCCAGCATGCCGTAGGTGCCGCTGGTACCGCCCGCGTGAAACAGCGGCAGGTTGACCAGGCGGCGGTCGGCCGCACCCAGCCAGTCCCGGGCGCTGACCGACATG
>CAXBNO010000537.1:0-2725 GCA_963976775.1 uncultured Kordiimonadales bacterium | reverse complement strand
CTACGGCACCGGCTGCTTCGCGCTGCTCAATACCGGTGACGCACCGGTGGCTTCGAAGAACCGTCTGCTGACCACGGTGGCCTATCAGCTCGGCGGACAGAGGACCTACGCCCTCGAGGGTTCGATCTTCGTGGCCGGGGCGGCGGTGCAGTGGCTGCGCGATGGTCTGGGCATCATCGGCAAGGCGTCGGAGAGCGGCGTGCTGGCGGAGAAGGCGGATCCGGCGCAGGCGGTCTATCTGGTGCCCGCCTTCACCGGCCTCGGCGCTCCGCACTGGGATGCGGATGCGCGCGGCGCCCTCTATGGCCTGACACGCAACACCGGCCCGGCGGAGTTGGCGCGGGCGGCACTGGAGTCCGTCTGCTACCAGACACGTGACCTGCTGGAGGCGATGCGCAAGGACTGGCCGGCAAGCGGGGAGGCGGACACGGTGCTGCGTGTCGATGGCGGTATGGTCGCCTCCGACTGGACCATGCAGTGCCTTGCCGACACGCTGGGGGTGGAGGTGGATCGTCCGACGGTGCTGGAGACCACGGCCCTGGGCGCGGCCTATCTCGCCGGACTGGACGCCGGATTCTATCCGGAGCCGGACCGATTTGCCGAGACCTGGAAACTGGATCGCCGCTTTGCACCGAAACAGGCGGCGGCGGTGCGCGATGCCCGCTATCGCGGCTGGCAGGACGCGGTGCGTCGCACCCTGACGGTGTCTGCATCATGAGCGCGATGACACGCCGCATCGCGCTGGCGCGCTTCTGCGACGGGCCGCCCGTCGCGGACGATTTCCGCATCGAGGAAGCGCCGATGCCGGAACCGCGCGCGGGGCAGTTCCTGGTGCGCAACATCCTGATCTCGGTCGATCCCGGCACCCGTGCCCGCCTGTCGGGCAAGCCCAGCTATATCCCGCCGCTGAAGCTCGGGGCCACTGTCGGCGCCTTCTCCATCGGCGAGATCATCGAGAGCCGCCACCCGGACTTCGCGCCGGGCGAGATCGTCTCGCTCGCCGATGGCTGGGCGGAGCATGTGATCGGCGATCCGCGCGGTTTCGTGCGGCGCATCACCGACCGGCGGCTGCCGCTTGCCGCCTGGCTCGGCGTGCTGGGGGTTTCCGGCATGACCGCCTGGTTCGGTCTGCACCGGGTCGCCAGCCTGAAGGCGGGGGAGACCGTGGCGGTGACCTCTGCCGCCGGGGCGGTCGGTTCTGCCGCCGGGCAGTTGGCACGCCTGCATGGCTGCACCGTGATCGGGGTCGCCGGGGGACAGGCCAAGTGTGACTGGATGACCGCTGTGGCGCACTTCGATGCCGCCATCGACTACAAGGCGACCGGTGATCTTTCGGCGGCGATCACCGCTGCCGCGCCAAAGGGTGTCGACGTGCTGTTCGACAATGTCGGCAACGCGATGATCGACCGGGTCATTCCGCTGATGCGGCAGAACGGGCGCATCGTCGTGTCCGGGCAGGTGGATGCCTACAACAGCGACGAAGCGGCTGTGGAGGGCATTCGCAATACCCGCGCCTTCATCACCCACCGGCTGCTGATGCAGGGGCTCGTGGTCTTTGACGACCTGCCGAACTGGGGCGCGGCGGAGGCGGCCATGGCGGATCACATGGTGCGTGGTGAACTGGTGGGCCGCTGGGAAGTGCTGCCTGGTGGGCTGGAGGCGACACCGGATGCCTTTGCCGGCCTCTTCCGCGGGGAGAATACCGGGCGGCGGCTGGTCCGGCTTGCCCCTGATCCGGATGATTTTCCGAAGGACCCGACATGACCCTGCAAACCGATGTTGCGGCACTGCTGCCGGAAATTGCCTCGCGGGTGCCGGAAACCGAGCAGGCGCGGCGTCTGCCCGCCGACCTGGCGGCGAAGATGGCCCGCGCGGGCCTGTTTCACATGATGGTGCCCCGGGCCATCGGTGGTCTGGAATGCGATGCGGCCACGGCGCTGTCGATGATGCGCCGGGTCGGGGCCGCAGATGCCGCCGCAGGCTGGTGCACGATGATCGCCGCCACTTCCGCCTACAAGGCAGGCTTCCTGGAACCATCAGTGGCGAAGCGCATCTATGGCGCGCGGGACGGCATCTTCGGCGGTGTCTTCGCGCCGATGGGCCGGGCGGTGGCGGAAGGCGACGGCTATCGCGTCAACGGTCGCTGGGCCTGGGCCTCCGGCTCCGCCAACTGTACCTGGCTGGCAGGCGGCGCCGTGATCATGGTGGATGGCAAGCCCAGGCTGCTGGACAACGGCATGCCGGATTCACGCATGCTGATCTTTCCGGCGGCGGAGGCTGAACTGCTGGACACCTGGCATTCCACCGGGCTGGCGGGAACCGGGTCGGGCGACATGCAGGTGACGGACCTGTTCGTCCCCGCCAGCCATTCGGTATCGCTGATGCATGACACGGCGACGGCGGACGGTCCGCTCTACCGCTTTCCCACCTTCGGTCTGCTGGCGCTTGGCATCGCGGCGGTGGCGCTGGGCAATGCGGCGGCAGCCGTGGATGACCTTGTGGCGCTGGCCGCGACGAAGAAGCCGACCGGTGGACGGCGCACACTGGCCGAACGCGGCATGGCGCAGGCCGATCTGGCACGCGCCACCGCAAGCCTCGGCGGCGCGCTGGCCTTCGTCGAGGATGTGGTCGGAAAGGCGTGGGCGGAGGCGGAGGCGGGCAACGACCTCGGTACCGAAACCCGCGCCCGGCTGCGGCTGGCGGCGACCCACGCGACACGGACCTC
>CAXBNO010000536.1:0-2730 GCA_963976775.1 uncultured Kordiimonadales bacterium | reverse complement strand
CCTGCTGACCGATGCAGGCCGCCGTATCGAGCCGATCGCGCGCCAGATGCTGCGTCAGGCGCAGGAGATCCGCGATATCGCCACGATCTCCCAGGGACGGATGGGGGGGACGGTACGGCTGGGTCTGCCCCCCACCATCGGTCCCTATCTGCTGCCCCGGCTGCTGCCCGACCTACATGCCGAACACCCGTCATTCAAGATGCATGTGCGGGAGAACATTCCCGACGCACTGGCGCCGGCACTGGTTGATGGATCGCACGACGTGATCCTTGCCCCGCTGCCGTTGTGGGGCCACGAGATCGATACCCGGCCCCTGTTCCGTGAACCACTCTTCGTGGTGGTGGCCGAAGACCACCCGCTGGCGGAGAGGCAGGTACTGGACCGGAACGACCTGCAGGGCCAGGACGTGCTGGCGCTGGAAAGCGGGCATCAACTGCATGAACAGGTCGAACAGCTCTGCGCCGAGTTCGGCGCGCGACTGCGGTTCGACTTCGAGGGCACGAGCCTCGATACCCTGCGCCAGATGGTGGCCCTGGGCATGGGCATCTCCTTTCTGCCCGGCCTCTATGTCCAGACTGTACTGACATCCGCCAGCGGCGTCGTGGCCCGACCATTGTCAGGCCGGGGCCTGTTCCGGACCATCGGCATGGCATGGCGACGAACCTCCCCCCGGATCACGGACTTCGGAATGCTTGGCGATCTGGTCCAGGCGACCGTGGCCCGCGACTTCCCGGGGTTCCCGCGACTCTGAACCCGCGCGGTCCCGCGGCGCGAACCTGACATCGCCCGCCGAACCGATCCGACTGACACCCGATCGACTGAACCGGAGGCAGGAACAATGGAATTCCTGACGATAGCTGGCGCGAACCTGACATCACCGATGGTGCTGTGCTTCGCCCTGGGCGTGGCCGCAGCCATGTCCCGTTCCGAACTCGCGATACCTGAGGCCGCAGCGCGCTTCATGTCGCTCTATCTGCTGTTCGCCATCGGCTTCAAGGGCGGCGCCGAGGTTGCCCGGCACGGCCTGGGGCCGGACATTGCACTGGCCGTGCTGGCAGGTATCGCACTGAGTGTGGTGCTGCCGCTCATCGCCTATCTGCTGATGCGGATGGGTACCCGCCTGTCCGGAGTGGACGCGGCGGCTGTCGCGGCACATTACGGGTCGATCAGCATCGTGACCTTTGTCGCCGCAACGCAGGCGCTGGAGGGTGCGGGGCTGGTCTACGACGGTTTCATGGTTGCCGTCGCCGCGGCAATGGAAGCCCCCGCGATCATGATGGGCCTGATGCTGGCAAGCCGGCATCTCGGCAAGTCGGAACGTTCGTCGGGTGAACTCGGAAGGGAAATCCTGCTCAATGGCTCGATCGTCATTCTGGTCGGTGCCTTCGTGATCGGCTGGATTTCCGGCGACAGCGGCTTCCGGACCATCGCGGGATTCATCGACACACCGTTCAAGGGCGTACTCTGCCTGTTCCTGCTCGACATGGGTCTGCTGGCGGGCAGGCACATGCGAGCCAGCGCCGGCAAGCTGTCCCCCGCGACCCTGGCTGTCGGCATCTACATGCCTCTGGTGGGTGCTGCGGCGGCCCTGCCGCTCGGTCTGCTGATCGGTCTCTCGCCGGGAAGCCTGGCGCTGCTGCTGACCCTGGCGGCCAGCGGGTCCTATATCGCGGCCCCGGCGGCACTGCGCATTGCCCTGCCCCAGGCCAACCCCGCGATCTACCTGACCCTGTCGCTGGGTCTGACCTTCCCCTTCAACCTGACGCTGGGTGTGCCACTCTACATCGCACTCGCCGAAGCGCTCGCATGAGGAGACAGATGATGGAAACCTTTACCCGTATCCGCATGGACATCCTGGTGGAAGCACCCCTGAAGGCCCGCGTGGCGAGGCTGCTGGATGAGGAAGGCGTGTCCGGTTACACGATCTTCTCCGCGCTTGGCGGGCGTGGCGCGGACGACCTCTGGTCGCGCGCCGGGCATATCACCGATGTCGGGCAGATGCTGATGTTCATCTGCATTCTCGATGCCGACCGGCGGGAGCCGATCCTGAACCGGCTGAACGAGCTGTATGCCGACCAGATCGGCTTCGTCACCACCTCCGACGTGCAGGTCATCCGCCCGACGAAGTTCACCTGAAGCAGCCCGCCATTTACTTGTCGGCAGGCATGTACGATGAATGACGCGAGATCAGGGGAGGTACTGAAATGATCGATTTCGCGCTGACGGATGAGCAGCAGGAACTGCAGGATCGCGTGACCCGCTTCGTGGCGGACAAGGTGATCCCGTTCGAGAAGGACAGCCGACGCGGATCGCATGGTCCGTCGGAGGACCTGCGTGACGAACTGGTGGCACTGGCGAAGGCGGAGGGGCTGCTGAGTTCACATGTCTCCACCGAGTGGGGCGGCATGGGGGCCGATCACCGCACCAAGGCGGTGATCTTCGAGGCGGCAGGCTATTCCATGCTCGGCCCCGTGGCGCTGAACATCGCCGCGCCGGACGAAGGCAACATGCACCTGCTGGATCACGTGGGGACGGAGGCACAGAAGCAGCAGTACCTCAAGCCGCTGGCCGATGGCTCGGCGCGTTCCATCTTCCTGATGACGGAGCCGTCACCCGGTGCCGGTTCCGACCCTTCGGCCATGCAGACGGTGGCACGGCCGGACGGCAACGGCTGGCGCATCTCCGGCCGGAAGTGGCTGATCACCGGGGCGGAGGGTGCCTCCATCGGCA
>CAXBNO010000535.1:0-2734 GCA_963976775.1 uncultured Kordiimonadales bacterium | reverse complement strand
CCGCCTGTGCCTGCTGCCCCAGGTCGATGTCGCGCTGGCGCAGCGCGTTCAGTTCCTGCGTTGCGGCGCTGACAGTCTCATGCGCGCGGCGGGCAACGGGGATCAGGCTGGACTTGACCACGACGATGGGGCGCATCAGCCCACCCACCCCGATGGCCTTGTCGAAGCCACGCTCGAAACTGTCCAGTTCGGCCCCCAGGGCGGCAACCCGCTTCGGGTCGCGCACGGCAGCGTCCTGCAACTGGACACCCCAGATATCGAGCCGTCGTGGCCCCTCCACGGTCAGGCCGGTACGGATCTCCCGCAGGTTCTCCACCAGCCGCTCGGTCAGCTCCAGGTCCCGCAATTCCGCGCGCCGCACCTCTTCCCTGAACTCTGCCAGCACCTCCTGCCGACGGGGGATGTCGAAGATGGTGATGACACCCAGTTCCGACAGTTTCCGCACCGAGCGGGCATTGGCGATGAAGGGGTTCTTGCTGGTCGTGGCAAGGATATTCACCGCCGCCCCCAGCACCGCCGTCCCCGTCCCCTTGCTGTTGGTGTCGTCGACGATGTCCTTCACCAGGGTGTAGACCTTGTGGCTGTTCTTGATCCGGTCCGAAGAGCCCTTGATCTGCTGCAACTGCTCGAACTGCTCCGCCCGCAGCTTGATGAACAGCGTCTCCAGTTGCTTGTTGATGATGGCGTTGGACAGGTTGAGGCCGGAATCGATGGCCTGGTTCAGTTGCTCCGACAACAGCTCCTCATGCTCGCGCATGTTGTTGATCAGACCGCGATTGGTCTCGATGGTTTCCTGGATGCCTGCGGCCAGCTCACCCATTTGCTCGATCTGGGTAGGCAGATTCTGGGCGCGCGCGGAATGTGCGCTTCCCATGAAGAATGCAAGACAAGCTGCGACAAGCGCAGTCCGCACGACAGCAAAAAGGGCTCCGGGTTCCATCCGCTCCAACTCCCTGTTCCGACCAGCAGGCCACGCGATGGACTATCAGGAGTTTTACTGTACCTTCACTGGACCGCAACCCCGATCATCACAAAATGATGCATGTGACCTGAAACTGTAACAGTCATGGGCACGACGCTATTCGTCTGCAGCAACGGAAAGGAGAGCACCGTCACACATTCTGCCAGGCTCAAGAAAATGGGAGCGGCACTCACCAATAGCCGAAGCGGTAGCCGCGCTGGAACGCCATGCCGGTCGAGTTGCGGATCCAGTCATCGCCAATGCCGACGCGGGTTCGGCGCTGGTACAGCCAGTCGAACAGCCGCGCCTGCAACCTGTCGCGAATGTCGGCATGACCGGCATCTGCGCCCAGGTCCTGCTGCTCCATCGGGTCCTTGTGGAGGTCGTAGAGTTCGGAGCGGAACCGCACGTGGTGGATGTATTTCCACCGACCCGTCCGGATCATGCAGGCCCGCGCATCCATCGGCGCGAGGTCGAGTGTCTTGCGGGCATGACGCAGGGAATAGTCGCACTCCGCAAAGACGGCATCGCGCCAGTCATCGGTGCGGGCCTCTCCCAGCAGAAACGGCGCCAGGGAGCGCCCTTCCAGCCGCTGACCCGGAATTTCGCCCCCCAGCCGCTCGATGAAGGTGGGGATCAGGTCGATGGCTTCCACCATTTCCTCGACGACCGTGCCGCGTGTCGCATCGGCGGTGGCGGACGGGTCGACGATGATCAGCGGAATGCGCAGCACCTCCTCGTAGAACAGTTCCTTCTCCCCCAGGCCATGGTCGCCCAGATAGTCGCCATGATCGCTGGTGAACACGATCAGCGTGTCCTTCAGCAGGTCCCTCTGCTGCATGAAGTCGAACAGCCGCCCCAGATGGTCATCGATCTGTTCGATCAGCCCCATGTAAGCCGGGATCACGGTGTCACGGCATTCATCTTCCCGAAACGCGATCGATTCCGGGTGCTGGCGAAAGGCGTCCAGTACCGGGTGCGGATCCACTTCCCCCAGCCCCCGGTTTCCGGGCAGGACATCCTTCGCACTGTAGCGGGCGTGATAGGGCGCGGGCGCGATATAGGGCCAGTGCGGCTTGATGTAGGACAGGTGCAGGCACCAGGGCGCATCACCGGCTTCCGTCATGAAATCCATTGCGCGGCGGGTCATGTAGGCGGTCTCGCTGTCCTCCTCCCGCACCACGGCGGCAAACCGGGCGTTGCGCATCAGCCAGCCGGACGGGTCCTCCCCGTCCTCGCGCTGCACCGAGTTCGCGATCTCGTGCCACAGGTTGGTGCCCTGATAGCCCTGCGCCCGAAGATAGTTCTCGTAGGCCACCTCCGGCACGTAGGGCGCCAGGCGGTGCAGACCGTCATCGCGATCGAAGGGCTCGAAGCCGCATTCGGCCAGGAACTGCCCCCTGCCCGTCGCGGGATCCAGTCCCAGCCGCCTGATCCCCGTCTCATCTGCCTTCATGTGGGTCTTGCCGGCCAGCGCAGTCCTCAGACCCAGCGGCGCCAGGTAGTCCCCCAGCGTCCATTCGTCGGTCCGCAGTGGATAGTTGTTGTAGGTCGCGCCATGGCTGACCGCGTAGCGCCCGGTATAGAACGACATCCGCGACGGGCCACAGACCGCCGCCTGCACAAAGCTGTTGGCGAAGCGGACACCACGTGCAGCCAGCGCGTCGATCACCGGTGTGCGAATGGTCGGATGCCGTGTGCAACCGAGGTAATCGTGCCGCAACTGGTCCGCCATGATGAACAGGATGTTCCGGGGCCCTGTCATTGATCACT
>CAXBNO010000534.1:0-2745 GCA_963976775.1 uncultured Kordiimonadales bacterium | reverse complement strand
TGTTTGATCGCATCACCGGCCCGGGCAGGTTCGCACCAACTCAGATCTGCCAGAAATCCCGGTCGAAGACCACAAGCAGGACAAGGATTTCCAGCCGACCGGCCAGCATCGCGCCGGTCAGCAGCCACTTGGCACTGTCCGGCAGCGGCTGGAAAGTGCCGGAGGGGCCGATGATCGCCCCCATTCCCGGACCCACATTGGTGATCGCGGTCAGGCTGGCGGAATAGGCGGTGATCATGTCCAGCCCGCAGAGCGCCAGCAGCACCGTGAAGATCCCGATCGTGGCGATGAAGACGGCCAGAAATGCCAGGATCGAGGTCGGCACGTCCGCCTCCAGCCTGCGACCATTGTAGCTCAGCGGAATCACCCGGTTCGGTGATGAAAGCCGCTTCACATGTGCCCGGACGAACAGCCACAGTACCTGGTAGCGGTAGATCTTGATTGCACCCGATGTCGATCCGGAGCATCCGCCGACGAACATCAGCATCAGAAACATGCCCACCGCACCCGGCCCCCAGGCCGTATAGTCTGCAGTGGCGTACCCGGTGGTGGTGACGAGCGAGGTAATGTTGAACGATGTCAGCGTCAGCACCTCGAGCAGACCGAAGCCGCCCTGGCCGTAGAGCCAGGCGGTCATCGCCAGGGTGCTGAAACCGAGAAATCCGAGAAAGGCCCTTACCTGACTGTCAGAGAACAGGACCCGCCAGTTGCCGAGGGTCGCACGGACATAGAGCAGGAACGGAATTGCCCCGCAGATCATGAAGAAGGTCGCCGCCCAGTGCAGCCGCCAGTCCGTGAAGTGGCCGAAGGAGGCATCGTGGGTCGAATACCCCCCGGTCGAAACCGTGGTCATGGCATGGGCGACCGCATCGAACATGTCCATGCCGAGCATGAAGTAGGTGCCGGCGCAGAGCGCGGTCAGCGTCAGATAGACGCTCAGCAGCAGGAACAGCAGCCGGTTGGTGGAGGCGGCCTTGTCCTCCGGCGACCCGGAGCTCTCGATCTTGAAGAGCTGCATTCCGCCAACCCGGAGCAAGGGCAGGATGAGTGCCGCGACGGTGATGATGCCGATGCCGCCGATCCACTGCAGCATCGCGCGCCAGAGCAGGATTCCGGGGGGAAGCTGATCCAGGCCCGTCAGCACCGTCGATCCGGTGGTGGTCAGCCCCGACATGGATTCGAACACGGCGTCCGTGAGACCGATGCCCATGCCCAGAAACGGGATCGCACCGAACAGGGTCACGAGCACCCAGCCAAGGATCACGACCAGGAAGGCCTGGCGCAACTCCAGCCGTGCGCCCTCGCTGTTCCAGGTTCCCAGAACAAGCAGGCCGCCGATGAAGAGGGTAATGAACGCGGCCAGCACGAATGTCTGCCAGTCGATGTTGTCATACGCCAGGTCCGCAGCAGCAGGGACCGTCAGCATGACCCCGGTCCAGCAGACTACCCAACCGAGGACATGAAAGACCTGTCTCAGATCAACCACGCAATCACTCCGGCACTGGATGAGGCAAGCCTCGGATGGCGCCATGGCGCGGCCAGGCCCCGCCGAGCGTCATTTCAGTAACCCGGTACGCCCAATTGCCGATCTTGGCAAACGACGTTTCGCCACATCGGGGGTCGATGCCGGGTTCCGGAACGACAGGGGGTCACGCCATGGCTGGAGTGCCGCCACGGAAGACGCCACCTGAGCGGCATGCGCCGGGCACCGCTGCCTACAGCGTCGCCCGTCTCTGCTGCATGAACTCCCGCAGGTCAAGATCTCGGCGTTCCTGCTTCGAGACATAGACCAGGGCGCAGTTGGTGCGTTCGCGGATCATGGTGCCGGGGAATGGCAGGTAGGACAGTTCCGCGCTGCCGAAGGCGGGGGAGGCTGCGCCGACCTGCCAGGCTGTCTCGACCTTCACGTCCACCAGCTTCAGTGACGGTCCGCCCGCGCCGCCGGGGATCTCGAAGGCCACGCCGGCGAGGCGCAGGAAGGTGGCCTTGTCGGTGGCATCGCGGAAGCCCTCGATGAACTGATCGCAGAGCATGCCGATCTCGGTGGCCGCGTCCTCCTGCTCCATGTGCGAATGCAGGTGCATGGGCGCATCCGCGGCGTGCGTGTGACCGGTCCGGTGGTTGTGTCCCGGGCCGTGCGGGTGCCCGTGGTCATGGCTGTGGTCCTGCGCGTGGGAATGATGGTCGTGCGGCATGGCTCAGGCCCCCTTCGGCCTGTTCGACCAGCGGTGGCCGTCGCGGGCAGCGTCATAGTCGCCCATCGGCACGGTCACCGGCTTGTCGATATGACCCTTGTGCGCGCCCAGCTTGCCCGCCGCGACCATCGACCCCAGCGCATCGACGATCACCCGCGTGCCGAACAGGGCGGTGATGTCGGAGGTGTCATAGGGCGGCGAGACCTCCACCACCTCCATGCCGCAGATCCCCTCCGCCGCGACGCGGGAGACCAGATGCAGCACCTCGCGTGGCAGGAAGCCACCGGGTTCCGGCCAGCCGGTGCCGGGCACGAAGCCGCAGTCGACACAGTCGATGTCGAAGGAGAGGTAGACCATGTCCGCGCCGTCCCAGGCCATCTCCAGCGCCATGTCGGCAACCCGGTCGAGGCCGAGCTGTTCCACGTCGGACATGGTGATGATGTTGGTATTGCGCTCCCGTGCCACGGCCACCGCCTCCCGCGGTACCTGCCAGCCACCGATGCCGATCTGCACCAGGTTCTTCGCCGGCACGTTGGGCAGGTTGGTGGCA
>CAXBNO010000533.1:0-2749 GCA_963976775.1 uncultured Kordiimonadales bacterium | reverse complement strand
GACAAGATGCTGGTCAACCAGGGCCAGAACCATGGCCATTGGGGCGCCCTGGAATTCGAGCGCCGCAACAGCCCTGGCCGCAGCGCCGAGGTCGAGGAACGGCTGAAGGCCTTCGGGAAGGGCTGAACTGCCGCCCGAATGGCAGTGGGGCAGCCCCGGATCCCCCTTGGCATCCCGCGCGTTCCAGTATTCCCCCGGTTCAGCCCTGTGCGGCGTTGATGGCGCGCCAGATGGCCTGGGGGGTGGCCGGCATGTCGATGGTCGTGACGCCCAGATCGGAGAGCGCGTCGATGATGCCATTGATCACCACCGGCGGCCCGGCGACGCAACCCGCCTCGCCACAGCCCTTGGTGCCCAGCATGTTGGACTGGCAGGGGATCTCTTCGCGATTGAAGGTGAAACAGGGCACGTCGTCGGCCCGGGGCATGCCGTAGTCCATGAACGATCCGGCGACGAGCTGCCCGTCCTCGTCGTAGACCGCGTGCTCCAGCAGGGCCTGGCCGACACCCTGCACGATGCCGCCGTGCACCTGGCTCTCGACGAACAGCGGGTTCACCACGCGCCCGAAGTCATCCACCACCGACCAGCGGTCGATGTTGACCCGGCCCGTCGCGGGATCGACCTCGACCTCGGCGACGTGGCAGCCGTTGGGATAGGTGATCGGGTTCAGTGCCGTGGTCTCGCGCGTGTCCAGCGTCTCGATCTGCCCGGCCAGCGCCATTTCCTTGGCCTTCTCCGCCAGATCGACAATGTCGATGGCCCGGTCGGTGCCGACGACGCGGAAACTGCCTTCCCCGAACTCGATGTCCACCGCGCTGGTCTCGAACAGTTCCGCCGCAGCGGCCTTGCCCTTGTCGATCACCGTGTCGGACATCTTGTTGATCGCCGTGCCGGTGGAGACCAGCGACCGGGAGCCGCCGGTGCCGCCACCGGTCGGGATCGCATCCGTGTCGCCCATGACGATGCGGATCCGCTCCGCATCCAGTCCCAGCCGGTCGCTGACGATCTGCGTGAAGGCGGTTTCGTGCCCCTGGCCGTTGGACTGGGTGCCGACGAAGATCGAGACCATGCCGTCATCCTCGAACCGGATGGCGGCGGATTCCTCGGGCATGCCTGCCGTGGCCTCGACGTAATAGGCTATGCCACGCCCGCGCTTCCAGCCGCGGGCCTCGGATTCGGCCCGGCGGGCGGCGAAGCCGTCCCAGTCGGCTTCCTTCAGCGCCCGCTCCATGATGCGCGGGAAGTCGCCGGAATCGTATTTCTCCCCCGTCGCGGTGGTGTAGGGCATCTGTTCCGGCTGCACGAAGTTGCGGCGGCGCACTTCCTCCGGCCCCAGACCGGTCTCCGCCGCGATCCGGTTCACCAGCCGTTCGATCAGGTAGATCGCTTCCGGCCGTCCGGCACCGCGATAGGCATCCACGGGCGTCGTGTTGGTCATGACGCCATGCACATCCAGATACATCGTCGGTACGTCATAGACACCGGGCAGCACCTTGGCATGGGCCGCCGTCGGGATCAGGCAGGACATGGTGGACAGGTAGCCACCCAGGTTGGCGGTGGTGTGCACCCGCAGCCCGAGGAACTTCGCGTTCCCGTCGATGGCCATCTCCGCATAGGACCAGTGGTCGCGGCCCTGCGTGTCGGTCAGGAAGGCCTCCTGCCGCTCCGAGGTCCAGCGCACGGTCCGTTTCAGCTTCCGCGCCGCATAGGCTGACAGGATGTGCTCGGGATAGAAGAACAGCTTCATGCCGAAGCCGCCGCCCACGTCCGGCGTGACGATACGGACCTGATCCGCCTCGATCCCCAGGCAGCCGGCGAGCTGGCGCTTGATGCCCCAGCCACCCTGCGTCGGGGTATAGACGGTGACCCGATCCCCCTCCGCCTCCCAGGTGGCGATGGCGACCCGGGCTTCCATCGAATTGGCGACGACGCGCTGGTTGATGACCTCCACCCGCACGATCTTGTCCGCCCTGGCAAAGGCGGCTTCGGTCTCGGCCTTGTTGCCATGCTCGAAGTCGAAACAGAGATTGCCGGGCGCCGATTCGTGCAACTGCGGCGCACCGGGTTCCTTGGCGGCGCGTGCGTCGGAGACGGCCGGCAGCGGATCATAGTCGACCATCACCGCATCGGCGGCGTCGCGTGCGGCGGCCATGCTCTCCGCCACCACGAAGGCAATGCCGTCACCCACATGCCGGGCCTTGTCCACGGCGAGCGCCAGATGCGGCGGCTCGGCGCGACCGGAGCCGTCCCTGTTCTTCACCGGCCAGAGGCTCGGCAGTCCGCCGACACCGGCATCCACCAGTTCCTGGCCGGTGATGATGTCCACGACACCGGGCATCTGCTTCGCGTCCGCCACGTCCACCGACAGGATCGTCGCATGGGCATGCGGGGAACGGACGACGACGGAATAGAGCTGGTCAGGGAACTGGTGATCGTCCGAATAGTTGCCGTGCCCGGTGATGAAACGCACATCCTCAACGCGGCGCACTGCCTGCGCGATACCGAACTTGGTCATGTCGAAATTCCCCTCAGAGCAGAAACAGGCGCGGCCCCGCAGACTCAGCCGACGGGGCCGTTCGCCCTGATGTTAGGTATGCCGTGCGCTTTGGCAAGCCCACAGGGTCAGTTGCGCCGGGTGGTCAGGAACACCCCGGTCAGAATCAGCGCCACCCCGGCGGCATGGAACGGCTGCGGATGCTCGTCCAGCAGGACCACCGAGCCGATGGCGACGAAGGCCGGGGCCAGATGG
>CAXBNO010000532.1:0-2751 GCA_963976775.1 uncultured Kordiimonadales bacterium | reverse complement strand
GGCCTGTGGCTGAAGGACGAGCGCGGGCGCATGGGGCTGGGCAGCTTCAAGGCGCTGGGGGCCGCCTTCGCCATTGCACGCGCGGCGGACGAAGCTGTTCGGGCAGGCACGGCGACCGCGCATGACACCGCACTGGCCGGCGCGACCTATGTCTGCGCCAGCGCGGGCAATCACGGGCTTTCGATGGCGGCGGGTGCGGCGCTGTTCGGGGCCACAGCCGTGGTCCTGCTGGCCGAAACGGTGCCCGAGGGGTTCGCCGACCGGCTGCGCGCCAAGGGTGCCCGGGTGATCCGCCACGGCGCGGTCTATGAGGACAGCATGGCGGAGGCGATGCGCCTGGCGGAGGTCGAGGGCTGGAACCTGCTCTCCGACAGCACTTGGGTCGGCTACAGCGCCCCCGCCCGTGACGTGATGGAGGGATACCTGATCATGGGGGCGGAGGTCGCCGACGAAGCACCTGCGCCACCTACGCACATCTTCCTGCAGGCCGGCGTCGGGGGAATGGCCGCTGCCGCCGCTGCGGCAGCACGTGCGGCCTGGGGCGATGCCCCGCAGATCATCGTGGTGGAGCCGTCACGGGCACCGGCACTGATCGAGAGCATTCGCGCCGGGCGACCAGTCAATACAAGCGGCGCCGCGTCCTGCATGGGCAGGCTGGACTGCAAGGAACCGTCTCACCTCGCGCTGAAGTATCTCGCTGATGCGGCGGACATGTTCATGACCGTGACCGATGCGCAGGCTGATGAAACAACAGCCTGGCTGGCGGCGACGGGGATCGGTTCCAGCCCTTCCGGTACCGGCGGGCTGACCGGACTGCAGCAGGCGCTGGCACAACCTGAAACATTCGGCCTTGATGCCGGATCGCGGGTCCTGCTCTATGTCTCGGAGGGGGCGGCGGATGACTGAAGCAGACTTCCCGAAAGCGGAATTCGAGCAACGACTTGTCCGCGCCCAGCGCGCCATGCGGGACGCCGGTCTGGACTCCATGTTCTTCACGACGGAGGCGGAGGTGCGCTACTTCACCGGCTTCCGCACCCTGTTCTGGCAAAGCCCGACGCGACCCTGGTTCGTGGTGGTTCCCGGCAAGGGCCAGCCGATCGCCATCGTGCCGGAGATCGGCGCGGCGCTGATGACAGAAACCTGGATCGACGACATTCGAACCTCGGCATCGCCCCACGCGACCGATGACGGGATCAGCCTGCTCGGCGATGTTCTGAAACGCTTTTCCGTGGTCGGACTGCCGATGGGGCGGGAGAGCAGCCTGCGCATGGCACTGACGGATTTCGATCGCCTGCGGTCCGGCCTGTCCGGCACCCGTTTCACCGACTGCACGCCGCTGGTCCGGGACCTGCGGATGGTGAAATCGGAAGCCGAGATCGACGTCCTGCGGCGCATCTGCACCATCGCTTCCGATGCCTTCGATCAGGCCCCCGACCTGTTTCACATCGGCCAGTCCCTGTCGGAAGCATTCCGGGCGTTTCGCATCGCGCTGCTGCGCGCCGGGGCCGACGATGTGCCCTATCTGGTCGGCGGGGCCGGTCCGGGAGGCTACCCGGACGTGATCTCGCCCCCCGGTGCGCGCCCGATGCAGCCAGGCGACGTGCTGATGCTGGATACCGGCGCGACCCTGCGGGGCTATCACTGCGACTTCGACCGCAACTTCGCCTTCGGCCATGCCGACGAGACCGCCCGGGCGGGCTATCGCACCCTGCACCGGGCCACCGATGCGGCACTTGCCGTCGCCCGGCCAGGTGTTACCTGTGCCCAACTGCATCGCACCATGCAGGCCGTCATCGGGCAGGATACCGGTGACGTCGGGCGCTATGGCCATGGTCTCGGCATGCAACTGACGGAATCACCGTCGATCATCGGCTTCGACGATACCGTAATGCAGCCGGGCATGGTCATGACCCTGGAACCCAGCATGAACCTGGCCGATGGCCGGATCATGGTCCATGAGGAGAACCTGGTGATCCGCGACGGCGAACCCGAACTGCTGTCGCGCCGCGCGCCAGCCGAACTGCCGGTCCTGGAGGCTGCGGCATGAGCCTTTCCTATCAACTTGATGGTGGCGCGGGTGCCGCGGCACGGTTCGGCCTGATCGTGCTGCAGAACGATGAAACCATGGAGCCGGAACTGGGGCCGATGTTCAGCCAGCCCGGCGTCGCGCTGTATCACAGCCGCATCCCGAGCGGCCTTGCCGTCACCCCTGAAACACTGATGCAGATGAAGGCGGAGCTGCCGCAGGTCGCGGCCCTGCTGCCGTCGGCCAGTCCCCTGAGCGTGGTCGGCTATGGCTGCACGTCAGGGGCCACGATCATCGGCCAGCAACTTGTCAGCGTGCTGATCCGGCAGGTTCACCCGAACACGCTGACCACCGACCCGATCACCGCCGTGCTGGCCGCTGCCGCGCATCTGGGTGTCCGGCGGATCGGTTTCATCACGCCCTACGTGGCGGAAGTATCGGGAGCCATGCGCAACCTGCTGCAGCAGAACGGGCTGG
This sequence comes from uncultured Kordiimonadales bacterium, assembly GCA_963976775.1. Classification (GTDB taxonomy): domain Bacteria; phylum Pseudomonadota; class Alphaproteobacteria; order Minwuiales; family Minwuiaceae; genus Minwuia. Next base: position 248 of record CAXBNO010000532.1, on the reverse strand, counting down.
AGATCAGTGCCTTCGCGTCCTTCGAACAGGCGGAGGAGGCGACCGTCGCGCGCATCACCACCGAGAGCCTGTTGCAGGCCATCTGCGAGATGGATGCAGGGGCAGAGATGGATGCGGTATTCGTGTCCTGCACCAACCTGCGCAGCCTGTCGGTCATTGCCGAAGCGGAGTCACGGATCGGCAAGCCGGTGCTGAGCAGCAATCAGGTCCTGGGCTGGCACATGCTGCACCTCGCCGGCCTGACTGCC
>CAXBNO010000531.1:0-2752 GCA_963976775.1 uncultured Kordiimonadales bacterium | reverse complement strand
CATGATGGTCCACAGATCGTCGTGCGTCAGATCCGTCATCGGAGTCGGCTCGGTGTGGCTCGCTATCCCGCGCTCGTAGGGGCTGTCGCCGCCGTCGCATGTGGTCTCGACGACATGGGGAATGCCGACCTTCTCCGCCACTGCCCGCGCCGTGTCCGCGAACTCGCTGCCATGAACGATGACCTTCGGCGTGGAGTCGGAGGTGATGAAACCGAGTTCGGAGACCGTCAGACGCCAGTTGAGCGGGACCATGACCGCTCCAAGCTTGGCACAGGCGAACTGGACCTCGACGACATCGGTCGTGTTGGGGGCCAGCACGGCGACGCGATCCCCCTTCTGCACACCGAGATCGCGTGACAGCCAGGTCGCCAGGCGTCCCGTGCGCTCATTGGTTTCGATGTAGGTGAACCGGCGATCACTTGCCAGATCAATCAGCGCCGTGTGTTCGCCACGAAACATCGCGTGGTGGGCCAGCCAGTCGTAGACCTTGATCGTCATGAAACATCCTCCCCTGTTGGCCGAGTCATGGCGCTGGGCAGGACGAAGTGCAAGCCACTATTGGCGCAGGGTAGTATCAATGCGACTGGTGAACGGTCTGCTCAGTTGCCCTTGCGCGCCGGGGCCTCCCGGTTGTGCCACCAGATGCGGGCAACCCGTGCCGCGCCGCTGGCAAGCAGCCGACATTCGATGATGCCGTCGCATTCGACGCGGACCCCTGACTCCAAGAGGTCGAACTGCGCGGCCCAGCGGGCGACACCCATGTCCCCGTTGGTGGCCAGGATGCGATACATGAAGACGATGTCCGCCTGACCCTGCAAGGCCTGTTGCCAGTGCGCACGAATGGCCTCTGCACCCTTGACCGGCGGCCCGAAGGGGCTTTCGAACCAGGCACCGTCGGCGTCGAACAATCCGGCCAGGTCTTCGGCGCTTTCCGCCTGCCAGGCACCGCCAAAGGCCTGCAGCCACTTGTCGAAGATCTGCTGCAGGGACGGCGCGCGTCCGCCGATCTCGAAATTGCCGCTGGTCTCGCTCATGTCCGGGTCTCTTGGGTCACTGTCCGGCATTCCCTGTTCTCGGCACCGGTCCGCATCTGCGCGCGGTTGCCGGTCGTCAATGGTTTGGTGACACTAGGAGACGCAAGAACCGTACCGCAAGGGCGATCTGACCTGACCCTGTCCCCATCGCGGGTCCGGGTGACAGCTCCGTGACGCTCAGTCGCGCTCCAGCGCGCCCATCATTTCCCGCCACTCCCGGGCGGAGAGGCCGCTGTCTGCCTGCGTTACCTGCTCCCCCGCCAGCATCCGGCGCACGATGGAGACCGCAGTGCGGGACAGATGCACACCTCCCAGCCGGTACTCCTCGAACGCATCGGTGGTCAGCGGAACCCAGGCCCGCATCATCTCGATCATCGCATCGGCATAGACGCGAATTTCGTATTGTGCGTGCGGATCCGCGCGCAGGGACAGAAAATGCATCAGATTGTGCAGGTTCGTCTTCCAGTACCACTGGGTGTAGAAGTTGAGCGACAGGTTCATCCGCGCCAGCTCCCGCGCCAGCCCGCTCCTGTTGGCATCAAGCGGCTGACCGTCCGTGCCCTCGTTCAGCATCTCCGAATAGTGCTCGTAGACCTGCGCGGAATCACTGCGCAGGATGTCGAGGACCCGGGCGGCTTCCTCCCCCTCCAGTACCGCACCGCGCCCCTGGTGGTTCGCGGTCGACTGGGACGCCAGTTGCTCCGGCTCCGGGATGTAGAACTCCCGGTCCAGGATCGAATAGCGGGCGGAGTACTCGTTCACGTTGGCGGTGCGATGGCGAATCCACTGGCGCGCAACGAAGATCGGCAGCTTGACGTGAAACTTGATCTCGCACATCTCGAACGGCGTCGTGTGGCGGTGCCGCATCAGGTAGCGGATCAGACCGGCATCCTGGCTGACCTTGCGGGTGCCGCGCCCGTATGAAACACGTGCCGCCTGCACCACGGCATTGTCGTCGCCCATGTAGTCGATCACCCGCACGAAGCCATGATCGAGCAGCGGAACGGCGGTATAGAGCTGATCTTCAAGCGCGGCGGAGACAACCCGTCGCGTCGGCTGTGTTTCCGCCCGCATCCGCTCGATATCGTCGATCTGGTCCTGTGTCAGCGGCATCTGGGCGTTCTCCGGTAGCGTGGGCGCACGATGATAGGGGCAATTGGCGATTCGACGATCCCGAATTCCGCGTGTCCCCTCTAGGAAATGCCGTCGAAATGGCCCATATAGGGGCTGTCGGGCAACCGACTATGGCGATAAACGCTATACGAAATAGGCGTAACGGACCCGGGGGCAGTGCCCGGCGCCTCCACCAACTCCTCCAGCCGGCCATGTGCCGGGGACGACGGGACCCGATGGGGGCGAAACAGGATCGACGTGCGTAGTAAAGGTGTGGTTTTCGCCCGGCATGGTACCACCGTATCGGACCAACTTTGATAAGTGCCAATGACAATGAAATGGTGCTCGCTGCTTAATAGCTAAGCAAGCGCGGCCCGGGGGGCGCCGGGCAACAGAAGCCCCCCACCCAATTCCGGTCGCGACTGGCCAGACCCGCGGTGATACCGTGACAGAGGGCGGTGCAGTCGCAGACCCGCGACGTCGGAGGGAACGATGAAATACGCACAGATGGTCGAGGATGCCTTGCGCGGAGTTGTCCGGCGCGCGCTGAACGCCGCGAATACCGAGGGGCTGCACGGCAACCACCATTTCTATGTCACGTTCCT
>CAXBNO010000530.1:0-2752 GCA_963976775.1 uncultured Kordiimonadales bacterium | reverse complement strand
AGCTCCGACGCCATCATGGCGCGGTAACCCATGTCGGCCAGACTCGCGATCTGGCGCTTCAGCACCGCGCGGGGTGAATGCGGGACGGGCTGGTGATGGTGATCCAGCACATCGCAGAGCACCAGCGCGGTGCCCTCCAGCCAGGGCACGCGCCGCAGGGTGGCGAGGTCGGGCTGCATCACGTAGTCACCATAGCCACTGGCCCAGCTTGCGGCGGCAAAGCCCTCCACCGTGATCATCTCCAGATCGGTGGCCAGCAGGTAGTTGCAGGCGTGGGTTTCCTCCCAGCCGCTGTCGAGGAAGAACTCGGCCTGGAACCGCTTGCCCATCAGCCGCCCCTGCATGTCGACCATGCAGACCAGCACGGTATCGATCTCCCCCGCGCCGACTGCTGCCGTCAGTTCGTCCATCGTCAGATTGCCGGGCATGGCTGTCGTCTCCTGTCTCCGGGCCGGGAGTTCTTGACTTCCCAGGCTGCAGGAAAAGCATACTGCACCCGCGCCCGCAACGGGGCGGTTGGGGAACGGGGAGATCGCAGAATGGCACTTCAGGCAATTCCGACCATGCTGGTAGGCAGTTATCCGCAGCCCGGATGGCTGGTGAACCGCGAGGTCCTGATGGGCAGTTCGCCGCCACGGGTCCGCATGAAGGATGTCTGGCTGCCGCGGGCGGAGGAACTGGAGGAGGCGCAGGATGATGCCTGCCTGCTGGCGCTCAGGGATCAGGAAAGGGTCGGCATCGACATCGTCTCGGACGGGGAGTGCCGCCGGGAGAGCTACTTCAACCATTTCGCCAATGCGCTGGGCGGCATCGACATCGACAATCCGGGGGAGATGCCGGGGCGCACGGGCAAGCCGACCCTGGTGCCGCGGGTTGTCGGCCCGATCACCCGCAACGGCGGGGTGCAGGTCCGCGACGTGGCCTTCATGCGCCGCCATACCGACCGCGCGGTCAAGGTGACGATCCCGGGCGCCTTCACCATGGCGCGCATGGCCAGGGACGAATACTACGGCGACCAGGGCAAGCTGATCAGCGCCTATGCCGCTGTCCTGAATGCGGAGATCCGGGAGATGAAGGCCGCCGGTGCCGACATCATCCAGATCGACGAGCCGCACATGCAGGCCCATCCGGAGGAGGCGCGGAAGTACGGCATCGACGCCATCAACCAGGCGCTGGACGGGATCGGGGGCATGACCATCGTGCATGTCTGCTTCGGTTATGCCTATGTCGTGAAGGACAAGCCGTCCGGCTATTCGTTCCTGTCGGAACTGGATGCCTGCGATGCCAGTGCCATTTCCATCGAGGCGGCGCAGCCGAAGCTGGACCCGTCGATCATCGATCGGCTGCCGTCGAAGCAGATCGTCTATGGCGTCATCGACCTGGGCACCAATGATGTGGAGACACCGGATCAGGTGGCCGACCGGCTGCGCGGGGCCGTGGGGTACGCAGGTGCGGAGCGGGTCATTGCCGCGCCGGACTGTGGCATGAAGTACCTGCCGCGTGACGTGGCCTTCGGCAAGCTGTCGTCGCTGGCCGAGGGGGCTGCGATTGTCCGGCGCGAGGTTGCGGGGGACTGACGGCGGCATGACAAGCATCTACATCGACGCTGACGCCTGCCCGGTGAAGGACGAGATCCTGCGGGTCGCCAGTCGGCACGGCCTGCAGGTCTACATGGTCTCCAACGGCGGCATCCGCCCCAGCCCCGACCCGCTGGTGCAGACCGTCATTGCACCGGAAGGGCCGGACGCGGCCGACATGTGGATTGCCGACCGGATCGGCCCCGGCGACATCTGCGTCACCGGCGACATTCCGCTGGCCGCGCGCTGTCTGGAGCATGGCGGGGCCGCCATCCGCCACAATGGTGATCCCTTCACGCCGGACAATATCGGCCACCAGCTTGCCATGCGCGACCTGATGGCCGACATGCGCGCCGCCAACCCGCTGGGCGCAGGCGGTGGCGGTCGCCCCTTCAGCAAGGCCGACCGCTCGAACTTCCTCAACCGGCTGGAGACCATGGTGCAGGCCGCGAAACGGGTCTGATCGGTTGGTCTTGCCGGTTTGTCCGTGGACCGTGCCTCCCCTCTCCCCCTCCCGACCACCCACGGGAGTATCCTTAATGGGCGGTCGGGAGGGGGAGAGGGGAGGCACGGTCAGCACAAAGGGTCCGGCGGCACGGTCAATCAGACGGATCCTGCCAAGGATGACAGCGGCGGGCCGATATGGCATTGGGAGTGCCAGCAGCGAAACCGGGAGAGCAGAACCATGAGCGATCTTTCCGTCTACCTGTCGGGCGAAATCCACACCGACTGGCGTGAGCGCATCGAGGCGGGTGCCGCCGCCGCCGGTCTGGAGATCGAATTCACCGCGCCGGTGACCGACCACGGGTCCAGCGACGATTGCGGCGTGGCCATCCTGGGGCAGGAGAACAGCGGCTTCTGGAAGGACCACAAGGGTGCCAAGATCAATGCCATCCGCACCCGCACCCTGATCGAGCGGGCGGACGTGGTCGTGGTTCGTTTCGGTGACAAGTACAGGCAGTGGAACGCCGCCTTTGATGCGGGTTATGCGGCGGCGATGAACACGCCGCTGATCGTGCAGCATGACCCGTCCCTGACGCATCCGCTGAAGGAAGTCGATGCCGCCGCCCTCGCCGTCGCCGAGACACCGGAGCAGGTGGTCGAGATCCTCGCCTACGTCATCAAGGGCGAGCTGAAGCAGCTCTCCGCCTGATTGGAATGCGGGTCGATTGTGG
>CAXBNO010000529.1:0-2756 GCA_963976775.1 uncultured Kordiimonadales bacterium | reverse complement strand
GGCCATGACCAGCCCCTGCGGCATGATCCGCATCCCGATCAACGAAAGTTCCGACGACAAGTCGCAGATCCAGGAATATCTGGAGGAATATCACGGCGAGGGTATCCAGCACATTGCCTTCGGCACCGACGACATCTACGCGACGGTGGAACACATGCGGTCGCTGGGCGTACCGTTCCAGGAGACTCCCGCCACCTACTATGACGGTGTCGAGGGCCGCGTGCCGGGCCATGGTGAGGACCTGACCCGGATGCAGGCCAACAACATCCTGATCGACGGCGGCGAGGGCGGCGGCCTGCTGCTGCAGATCTTCACCCAGACGGTGATCGGGCCGATCTTCTTCGAGATCATCCAGCGCAAGGGCAACGAGGGCTTCGGGGAGGGCAACTTCAAGGCCTTGTTCGAATCCATCGAACTCGATCAGATAAAGCGCGGATACATCAAGGATGGAGCGGCTTCGTGAAACTTGCCTCACTGAACGAAGGGCGTGACGGTCGCCTGGTCGTTGTCAGCCGTGATCTGACCCGTGCCGCACCCGTGGCCCACATCGCGCCCACCATGCAGGCGGCGCTGGACAACTGGGACCACGTGGCGCCGCTGCTGGACGCCACCTTTCACTCGCTGAACGTCGGTGGCGCGCGGGATGCCTTTGATCTGGACCCGGCGCAACTGGCGTCGCCGCTGCCGCGCGCCTACCAGTGGGCGGATGGATCAGCCTACGTCAATCACGTCGAGCTGGTCCGCAAGGCACGGGGCGCGGTGCTGCCGGACAGTTTCTGGACCGATCCGCTGATGTACCAGGGCGGCTCCGACAGCTTCATCGGCCCGCGCGAGGAGATCGTGGTGGCGTCGGAGGATTTCGGCATCGACTTCGAGGCAGAGGTGGCGGTCATCACCGAAGACGTGCCGATGGGGGTCTCCGTCGAGCAGGCCAGGTCGCACATCCGGCTGCTGATGCTGGTCAATGACGTGTCGCTGCGTGGGCTTATCCCCGGTGAACTGGCCAAGGGCTTCGGCTTCTTCCATGGCAAGCCGTCCAGCGCCTTCAGCCCTGTCGCCGTGACGCCGGACGAACTGGGGGATGCCTGGGATGGTGCGAAGGTGCATCTGCCGCTGCTCTCCACGCTGAACGGTGACCTGTTCGGCAAGCCGGAGGCCGGTCAGGACATGACCTTCAGCTTCCCGCAGCTCGTCGCCCACGCTGCGAAGACGCGGAAGCTGTCGGCAGGCACCATCGTCGGGTCCGGCACCGTTTCGAACCTCGATCCCGATGGCGGGCCGGGCCGTCCGGTGGCGCAGGGCGGCCTCGGCTATTCCTGCATCGCCGAGATCCGCATGATCGAGACCATTCGCGACGGCAAGCCAGCCACGTCCTTCATGCGTTTCGGCGACCGGATCCGGATCGAGATGCAGGATGGCGAAGGCGAGTCGATCTTCGGTGCCATCGACCAGAAGGTCGTGCAGGCCTGAGCAGGGACTTCTGCTGCCCGGGCCTCTGCAATTAGTCACATTCACATAGGCTGACAGCGGAGCCCGTAACGCTGAAATGCTCCTTCCCCCTCGACGGGGGAAGGCCGGGATGGGGGTGCATCGACCGCTGCGCGGCCACTTCCCCCGCAAGAGGGGAAGCAGGCACGAGGGGGTCCAACCCCGACAGACAGGTAACAGTTCAGCCCATCGACATAGGTAACAGTTCAGCCGACAGGCTGTCGGCTATCCCAGCAGCACGTTGTGGCTGCCGCGTGGCAGGCGCAGCACCATGCCGTCGAGTTTCTCCGCCAGCAGGACCTGACAGCCGAGGCGGGAGGTCTCCTGCAGGTCGTAGGCGAGGTCGAGCATGTCTTCCTCCTCCTCGCGTGGTTCGGGCAGGCGGTCGTACCACGGGTCCTGCACGATGACGTGACAGGTGGAGCAGGCCATGCAGCCTTCACAGGCCCCCTCGATCGGCACATCGAAGCGATGGGCCACCTCCAGCAGGGATTCGCCGGGCATGCCCGTGGCCTCGATACGCTTTCCATCCGCGTTGACGAAGGTCACCCGCACAATACTCTTGTCGTTCATGCTTTCCGTCTGGCCTTTCCGATGGCGTCGCCGAGAATATCAATGGTGCGGTCTATCTGAGCCTGATCGTTGCTTCGTGCCAAGCCGATACGCAACGAACTGCGTATGGCGGCTTCATCGAGGCCGATGGCCTGCAGCACATGTGACGGGGCGGAGGACACTGAGGAACAGGCCGACCCGGTCGAGATGGCGATTTCCGGTGCCGCGCGGATGATGTCATCGGCGTCCGCGCCATCAACACGGAAGTTCAGGTTGCCCGGCAGCCGCATCAGTTGCGCGCCGTTGATGTGCAGCCCCTCCAGCCGCTCCGACAGGCCGAGCCAGAGCCGATCGCGCAGACCACGGATCGTCTGCATGTCGTCAGTCAGATGGTCCTGCGCCAGCCGGCAGGCCGCCCCGAAGCCCACCGCCAGCGGTGTCGGCACTGTGCCTGACCGCAGTCCGTCCTGCTGCCCGCCGCCTGCCATCATCGGACGGATGGCCGCGCGTGCGGCATCCGACAGGACCAGTGCACCGATGCCCTTCGGTCCATGCAGCTTGTGTGCGGTGATGCTCATCAGGTCGACACCCAGCCGGTCGATGTCGATGCGGATACGGCCCAGCGCCTGCGCCGCGTCGCAGTGCATCAGGGCGCCATGCGCGTGCGCGGCCCGGGCAATGTCGGCGACCGGCTGAATGGTGCCGCCATACGCAGT
>CAXBNO010000528.1:0-2781 GCA_963976775.1 uncultured Kordiimonadales bacterium | reverse complement strand
ACAGGATCTCGCCGCGACGGTCGCGCCAGCCATTGCCGGGGTTCTTGTTGCGGGCCAGGAACCACAGGCAGGCAGGGATCTGGGTGGAGTAGAACAGTTGCCCCGGCAGCGCGACCATGCAGTCCACCACGTCGCCCTCCACCATGGAGCGCCGGATGTCCCCCTCACCAGACTGCCCCGACGACATGGAGCCGTTGGCCAGCACCACGCCGGCGGTACCGTTCGGGGCCAGGTGATGGTGGATATGCTGCAGCCAGCCGTAATTGGCATTGCTGGCGGGCGGCTTGCCGAAGGTCCAGCGCGCATCGTCGGTCAGCCCCTCGCCGCCCCAGTCGGAGATGTTGAAGGGGGGATTGGCCAGGATGAAGTCGGCCTTGAGGTTTGGCAGTTCGTCACGATGGAAACTGCCCTCGTTGTTCCAGCGGATGTCTGCGTCGATACCGCGCACGGCCAGGTTCATCTTGGCCAGCCGCCAGGTGGTGTAGTTGCTCTCCTGCCCATAGATGGCGATGTCGCCGATCCGACCCCCGTGCTCCTCGACGAACTTCTCCGACTGCACGAACATGCCACCCGAGCCACAGCAGGGATCATAGACCCGGCCGCCCTTGTGGGCGGTCGACCAGGGCTCCAGCATCCGGCACCCAGAAGACGTTCTCCGCCAGGTACTCCTCCGGATCCTCAGGATCGGCGAATTCATCCTGCATCAGTGCGGCCCGCTTGGCCTCGAACGCGTCGGAGATGTACTTGAGGAAGATCAGGCCAAGCGCGACATGCTTGTAGTCCGATGGCTCCATGTTGCCGCGCAGCTTGTCCGCCGCCGCCCAGAGCTGTGCCTCGAAGCCCAGGTTCGCACCGTTTTTCGTGGCCTGCTTAGCCATCCGTTTCCCCCTGCCCCGTCCCATTCTGAAACCCGCCGGTCGCGGGATTGCCGCCTGACCGGCTGCCGAAGCGACAACCAGCGGCAGCATCGGCGCATGAGTATGAACCAAAAGCAGGTGGGATCAATCGCGGCCGGGCAGGATCAAGCGCAACCCTGATGCCTGGCGGCGGCATCTGTCGGACCCGGCCGTATCAGTCCTGTGCTCCAGCATCACGGACAAGCTCCCGCATCGAACGAAGAAGCTCAGCCAGCTCGCGGCGCTCGGCGATTGCGGCTGCGGTGAACTGCCCGTGCCTTAGCGCATTGCTATTGCCTTGCGGCGCTCCCGTCGACAGCCCGCCATGCATCCGGCAGCGGCCGTTCGCCATCGCGGGCGATCGGCATGGGCTGCCCTTCCGCGTCCGCGCCCCGCATCGCAGGCTCAGGTGCATCTTCAATCTGCTTTGCATGGGGTTGTTCCTCCATTCTCGGCTGACCCCCACCCCCCTGCCTCTCGACAGTCCCGACAACGGCCTGTCCGCCTGCGTGAACATGTACATGCTCGACCGTGACCTTCTGCTGGCCCTTGCCGCGATGCTTGTTCAGCGCGTCCAGCAACGTCACCCAGGTGCGGGACAGTTTGTTCGCCTGATTGAGGTTCTCACGCCGTCCCTCAAAGGTCTGGTCGCCGATCATGGCGCGGCGGTAGCACTCCATCGCGGCGTTGTGGGCGGCAATCAACTGGGCCGCCATCATGCCTTCCAATTCATCCTGGGGGCCTATTCCAGCCAGCCCGGCGACGGTGGCGCTCAACTGGCGACCCCTTTCCTCCTCATTCGAGTTCTTCATCCACAACGCCTGCACCGTCTGTTTTGCCAGCGTGTTGTTCCAGTGGTCGGACTGTGATCCGCCGATTGTCCTGAGCGCGCCCTTCCGGTCCTCCGGGTCGTCGACAACAACAGTCGTCGGTTCATCGGCCTTCTTCACCTTGCTCTTCGTCATATTTCTTAGCTCCTACAATGAATCCCCATTGCGCTGAGTGCAGCGACCGCATCTGACCTCCGGGCCGCCCACCAGGCGCGCCAGCAACGCGAATGCAACCATCCATGGCCGTGGGTGTCGGTCCCGAAGGGCAGCAAGGGATCACTGGTGCTGTCATTTCCATGGCAGGCCAGACACTTTTCGGGCGAGGATCCTGGCGGGTTTCGGTACATCCACTCACTGACGCAACAGGCCATGGCCTGTGCTTCCGCTTGCTCAGGAGACAACCCACCATCGAACTCGGCGATCCCCGCCCGCTCGTCGAAGAAGGCATGCCAGTCCTCGGCCGACCAACCGTCATCACCATGGCGCAGCAGGTCGACGATCCGCGCCTTGTTCTGGCTCAGCGCCTCAAGCAGGGCATCTGTTGGCTTTGATGAGGCTTGGAGAGCCAGGCTATCACCCTGGACGGAAATATCGACGCCTGCAGCCCGCGCCGCACGAAGGACTTCAAATGCGCTCACAGCGTCCCCCTCCAACCCTGCAGGCCACTTTTCTCTGGACCGGACCGAGAGAGAAATTTTGCGTCCTTTGCGTCCACACCGACCGGACCTCCGGATTTCGAGGGGTTGTCGCGGACGGTCGGACCTGTCTTCCCGCACCCAGCGTCCGCACCAACGTCGGCTATGCTATCAACCGTCCGCACGTGGCTCTCGCTTGATGCGTTGGTTTCGCTCCCGTTCGTCGCAATCGCGGACGAAGCGGACGGTGCGGACGGTCGCACCCCGCAGCGTTCCGGCATCGGATCCGTGCCCACGCGGGTGATGTGGATGACACGGGTACGCGCCCGGCCTTCGCGTTCGAAGGACACCCCGATGCCGATCTTGCGCAGGAAGGTGGCGGCACGGCGCAAGCGACCAGAAAGCGCACGGGCACTGTCG
>CAXBNO010000527.1:0-2784 GCA_963976775.1 uncultured Kordiimonadales bacterium | reverse complement strand
TGTGGAAGCCTACAACCGGTTGCTGCACGAGAAGATGGAACTGGCCTATCCGATGACGCCGGGCCTGAAGACGCTGCTGGAGCAGGGGCTGACCGACAGCCGCTGGGACATGACCTATCTGACCATGCAGGTTCTGATCGAAGGGCTGGCCCTGGCCGCATTCCAGCGTATCCGGGACTATTCGACCAACCCGCTGGCCGCCGCCGTCAACGCCTATGTCATGCAGGACGAGGCACGCCACGTGGCGTTCGGCCGTCTGTCGTTACGGGACTTCTATCCGCAACTGACGCAGTCGGAACGGGACGAGCGGGAGGAGTTCGTCGTCGAGGCATGCTACCACATGCGCGACCGCTTCAATCAGATGGAAGTCTGGGAGCAGCTTGGTCTGCCGGCCAAGGAATGTGCCGCCGCGGTGATGGAATCACAGCACATGGCGCAGTTCCGTCAGCGCCTGTTCAGCCGTGTCGTACCCATCGTCAAGGACATCGGCCTCTGGGGCCCGCGGGTCCAGAACGCCTTCGCCGAGATGGGGGCGATCCAGTTCGCCGATGTGAACACCGAGGAGATGCTGGAGAACGACAGCAAGGTAGCTGACGAGCATGACCTGAAGATGTTCGTCGAACGGGAAGCCGGACCGCTGCCGAGCCAGGCAGCAGCCGGCTGAAACCCGATCGGGGGCGGGCCGGTTTCCCGTTCAGTCCGGCCCGCGCCTGATCAGCTGCCTGTCCAGTTGGGCGGGCGCTTCTCCAGGAACGAGGCAACACCCTCCTGATAGTCGTTGGAGGTCTGGCTGAGAGCGTACTGGTCCAGGTCCATGAAACTGACGGCATGGTTCAGCGCCTTGGCGGCCACGTCCACGTCGCGCTTGCACATGCGCACCTGTACCGGCGGCAGCGATGCGATGCGTTCCGCCATCTTCATTGCCTCGGCCAGGGCCTCGCCCTTTGGTGCCACTTCATCCGCGAGACCCCAGTCGAGCGCCCGCTCCGCCCCGACACGTTCTGCCATGACAACCACCCGCTTTGATTTTGCCGGGCCGCACAGGTTCACGAAGCGCGGGACCGAGTTCCAGCTCATGTTCATGCCCCGCTCGATCTCCGAGACATAGAGCGTCGAGCCTTTGGCCATCACGCGCAGGTCCAGCGAGACGGCCAGAGCGACTCCGCCGCCGACGCACCAGCCCTCGATGGCGCAGATCGTCATCTGCTCCAGATCCTCCCAGGCCTTGCACATGCGTGGACCGGTCTGCAGCAGTTTCCGGCGCTTCTGCAGCGGGGCTGTGCGCATGGCCGCGGAATGCGGGTCCTTCAGGTCGAATCCCATGGAGAAATTGTCCTCCCGGCCCGTCAGCACGATGACGGAGGTCTCCAGATCCTCATCGAAGTGCTTCGCGATCGCAGTCAGTTCCTGCATGGCCTCCAGCGACAGCGGGTTGGCGGCGACATCGCGATCAAAGCGGACAATCGCGATGCGCCCCATTTTCTCTATCGTCGAGAACTTCCATTCCATGGCTTCCTCCCCCATAACTGTCTGCCAATGAGCCGTGTGAGACAATTCACAGCAACCGGGGAGCCGAGTCCATGAGCGCGTTTGTGATCGCCAGGGTAAATGTTACCGATCCCGACAAGTACGAGAACTACAAGGCGCTGGCGCCTGCCACGATCGCCAGGTACCAGGGCGAGTATGTCGCCAGGGGCGGCGAGACCGTGACACTGGAGGGGGAGGCCGAAACCCACCGTGTGGTGGTCCTGCGCTTCGCCTCGCTGGAGGCTGCGAAGACCTGGTATCACTCGCCCGAATACCAGGCGGCCAAGAAGGAGCGTGAAGGCGCGGCCGACGGCTCCTTCATCGCGGTCGAAGGGCTCTGAGCCTGCCGGTCATCCTGTCTTCTGGAGTTGTCTGATGTTCTATGAATCCGGCGATGCGTTCCGCCGCGCGGCACACAAGTCTATCACGCTGCTTGGCATGTCGGGTGTCGGCAAGACGATGCTCGCGGAGCGTCTGCCGACGGATCTCTGGTTCCACTATTCGGCGGACTACCGGATCGGGACGAAATACCTGGAAGAGGACATTCTCGACAACATCAAGCGGCAGGCGATGCAGGTGCCGTTCCTGCGCAACCTGCTGCTGTCGGACTCGATCTACATCTGCTCCAACATCACGGTGCAGAATCTCGACCCGATCTCGACCTTTCTGGGCAAGATCGGTCGACCGACCCCGGACGGAATGGAGGAGGGCGGGCTGAGCTATGCCGACTTCCGCGAACGTCAGGACCTGCATGAGCAGGGCGAGATCAGCTCCATGCATGATGTCGCGCGTTTCATGCGCAAGGCGCTCGACATCTACGGCTATCCGAATTTCATCAATGATGCGTCCGGCAGCATCTGCGAGATCGTGGATCCGTCAGGCAGTGAGGAGGATCCGGTGCTGCAAGCGCTCGCCGAGCGGACACTGCTGCTCTACATCCGCGCGGGCGAGGCCGACTACAACCGGATACAGGCGGCAGCGATGCGCAATCCGAAGCCGTTGTTCTATCGCGACGACTTCCTGCGCTCCGTGATCTGCCCGCCGCACCGGTGGAGCAGGTGGCGGACATTGATCCCGATGACTTCGTGAAGTGGGTTTTCCCGAAGCTGTGGCAGCATCGTATTCCCCGCTATCAGGCCATAGCGGACCGATATGGCTATGTGGTCGAGGCGGCTGATGTTGCCCGGGTTCGTGATCATGATGACGTGATCAACCTGGTTGGGGACGCGATTGACCGCCGTGTCCGGGCTGCGGCCT
>CAXBNO010000526.1:0-2785 GCA_963976775.1 uncultured Kordiimonadales bacterium | reverse complement strand
CTGGTGCTGCCGGAACTGGCGGGCAAGCTGGACGGCACCTCCGTCCGCGTGCCGACCAACAATGTCTCCCTGATCGACCTGACCTTCAACGCCGGTCGCGAGACCACGGCAGAGGAGATCAACCAGGCCATGATCAAGGCCGCGAGCGGGCGCCTGAAGGGCGTGCTGGACGTGAATGACGCGCCGCTGGTCTCCATCGACTTCAACCATTGCCCGGCCAGCTCCACCTTCGATCTGACCCAGACCCAGGTCATCGACGGCACCTTCGTGCGGGTGCTGAGCTGGTACGACAACGAATGGGGCTTCTCCAACCGCATGGGCGACACCGCCCGCGCCATGGCAGCGCTGATCTGAGCGGCGCCGGGTTGGGCGAAGCCATGGGCCGGAAGGCAATGTCCGCGTTCCAGACCATCGACGACCTGGAGGTGGCGGGTCGGCGCGTGCTGGTGCGGGTCGATCTGAACGTACCGGTGAAGGATGGCGCCGTCGGTGACACGACGCGGATCGAACGGGTCCTGCCCACGATCCGCGACCTGTCGGAACGGGGTGCGAAGGTGGTGCTGCTGGCCCATTTCGACCGGCCGAAGGGCAAGGTCGTGCCGGAGATGTCGCTGCGCCCGGTGGCCGCCGCATTGCAACGGTTGCTGGGTCAGGATGTCGGCTTCGGCGAGGACTGCATCGGTGCGAAGGCGGAGACCGCGATCTCCGCCATGGACAATGGCGATGTCGTGCTGCTGGAGAACACCCGCTTCCATTCCGGTGAGGAGAAGAACGACAAGGGCTTCGCCGACCGGCTGGCCGCCATGGGCGACCTGTTTGTCGCCGATGCCTTCTCCTGCGCCCATCGTGCCCATGCCTCGACGGAGGGGCTGGCGCGGCGGCTGCCGAGTGCGGCCGGGCGCTGCATGCAGGCGGAGCTGGAGGCATTGCAGGCGGCCCTGAGCGATCCGGAGCGGCCTGCGGCGGCGCTGGTCGGCGGTGCCAAGGTCTCCACCAAGCTGGACGTGCTGACCAACCTGACGGCGAAGGTTGACCTGCTGATCATCGGCGGGGCCATGGCCAATACCTTCCTGTTGGCGCAGGGCAAGGATGTCGGGGCCTCGCTGGCGGAACCGGATCTGGTGGACGTCGCGGCGAAGATCCTGAAGCAGGCACAGGCCAATGGCTGTGATGTGTTGCTGCCGGTCGATGCCGTGGTGGCGACGAAGCTGGAAAAGGGCGTGGCGACGGAGACCGTGCCCATCGACGCGGTCCGCGCCGACCGGATGATCCTGGATGTCGGCCCGGACAGCGCGGCGGAGGCGGTGCGGCGCATCGGCGAATGCCGCACGCTGATGTGGAACGGCCCCATGGGCGCGTTCGAGTTCCCGCCCTTCGACGCGGCGACCGTGACCGTGGCCAGGGCGGCGGCGAAGCAGACCCGCGCAGGAAAGCTGCGGTCGGTGGCAGGCGGCGGTGATACCGTTGCGGCGCTGAAGCATGCCGGGGTTGCGGATGATTTTTCCTATGTATCGACGGCAGGCGGCGCGTTCCTGGAATGGATCGAGGGCAAGGAACTGCCTGGGGTTGCCGTGCTGATGAACCAGGAGATCTGAACCGGATTGGCGACCGGCGCGGATGGCGCGGTCGCGGGAACGTTATGTGAGTGAGTGTGGAGGAACCGATGTCTGACCGTGACCTGAATGCCATTGCCCGTGGGATCGTCGAGAATGGCAAGGGGGTGCTTGCCGCCGACGAATCGACCGGCACCATCAAGAAGCGCTTCGATTCCATCGGGGTCGAGAATACGCAGGACAACCGCCGCGACTATCGGGAGCTGATGTTCCGCACGGCGGGCCACGGCAAGCATGTCGGCGGCGTCATCCTGTATGACGAGACCCTGCGCCAGAAGGCGGCCGACGGCACCACCCTGGTCGACCTGATCCGCTCGGAGAACGTGGCACCGGGTATCAAGGTGGACATGGGCGCCAAGCCGCTGGCCGGTGCCGAGGGCGAGACCGTGACCGAAGGGCTGGACGGTCTGCGCGAACGCTTTGCCGAATACCGCCAGCTCGGTGCTGACTTCGCCAAGTGGCGGGCGGTCATCAAGATCACGAACGACATTCCCTCAGCCTACTGCATCGACACCAATGCCCATGCGCTGGCCCGCTACGCGAAGCTGTCCCAGGAAGCCGGCATCGTGCCGATCGTGGAGCCGGAGGTGCTGATGGACGGCGACCATGACCTGGCCCGCTGCCAGCAGGTCACCGAGGACACGCTGGATGCGGTGTTCAACGAGCTCTACGCCCAGCGTGTGGAGCTGGAAGGCATCCTGCTGAAGCCGAACATGGTGATCTCCGGCCAGGACGCCGCCCATCGTGCCGATGTGCAGGCCGTGGCCGCCGCCACCGTCGCCACCCTGAAGCGCTGCGTGCCGTCCGCCGTTCCGGGCATCGTCTTCCTGTCGGGCGGCCAGACCGAGGTCGAGGCGACCGCCCATCTGGACGCGATGAACCGCATGGGGCCGCTGCCCTGGGCGCTCAGCTTCTCCTATGGCCGCGCGCTGCAGCAGTCGGCGCTGAAGGCGTGGGTCGGCCAGCCCGGCAATGTCGCCGCCGCCCAGGCCGCCTACCTGCACCGCGCCCGCATGAACTGGCTCGCCGCCCGCGGTGAGTGGGAAGCCGCCATGGAAGACGCCGCCTGATCCCTGCCGCGTCCGGCAATCCAGATCGGTCCACCAGAGCGGTCCAATGTTTGATCGCATCACCGGCCCGGGCAGGTTCGCACCAACTCAGATCTGCCAGAA
>CAXBNO010000525.1:0-2795 GCA_963976775.1 uncultured Kordiimonadales bacterium | reverse complement strand
CTGGATCAAGTCGATCACGGCGGAGCCGGAGGTCGGTGCGATCTACAAGGGCAAGGTCGTCAAGACCATGGACTTTGGTGCCTTCATCAACTTCTTCGGCCCGCGTGACGGTCTGGTCCATATCTCGGAGTTGCAGGACGGCCGCACCGAGAAGGTGACCGATGTCGCCAACGAGGGTGATGAAGTCTGGGTCAAGCTGCTGGACGTGGATGATCGCGGCAAGGTTCGCCTGTCGATGCGCTACGTCAATCAGGAGACCGGTGAGGAGATCGAGGGCGTCGAGCCCCTGCCGCAGCGGGAACGCAGCGGTGGCGGTGGCCGTGGCGGAGACCGTCCGCGCCGTCGTCGCGACTGATACGGCCAATCACGACTGGCCTGAGAAACAGGGTCCCCGGCATGTGCCGGGGACCCTTTTTCGTATGTGCCTGCTGATGAGATGCGTGCGAACCGGCAATGGCCTTCAGCCGTTGGAAAAGGGGTGTTCCAGTCCGGCCACCGGCTTAGCCCACCGGCTGTTCCAGAAACTGCGCCGCCTCCCGAACGCGCTGCTTCTCGCTGTCGAGCAGCAATGCTGCCTCAGACCTTTCGATCGCCATGCGCGAATGGCGCGAGGCTTCACGACGCATGCCTTCGTGTTCTGTCGCATGAAGTGCGTGCAGTCCGTTCTGCAAGGCAATGTGAACATCGACATGCGTTGCGCCGTCACGGGCTATTGGCGTGAACAGGTCGTCAAACAGGTCCGAAAGCACCAGCGGCGGTACCCAGATGCGCGGATAGAGAATTTCCGAGCCATCCCGTTCCTGCGCTTGTTCCCTCTGGCTCCAGAGCAGCAGCAGGCGCACGGCGCGGGCCATGACGTCCTTTGCCGTGCCAGTGTCGTTGACAGCAGGTGAGAGTGCGCGGGAGGCGATCTCCGACAGTACGACAAGCCCGAAACGGGGGTCCTGGTCGAAGGAGCGGTCCCGCCCGATCCGGAACGCGGCCTGGAGACCGGCTGTGTCGAACCCGTCGGGGAAGCCGCGCAGACTTGCCACCTTCATGGCCGGGTGAATGAACTGACCGGGCAGGACATGAATGAAGACTTCGCCCCCGGCCTTCTCCGCCACGTCCGACAACTGGTCCAGCGCGAGATGCTGCAGGTATCCGATGGTGGCGATGTGCAGCGGGCGGGCATTGCCGGGTACGATGTCGCCGTCCCCGCTCAGGACCCGACCGCCCAGTGCCGGGTCGTCGACCCGTCCGCAGATGGCGGCGAAAGCGGCTCTCTCCACCCTGTCGGAGGTATCGCTGACCCGGCCCAGCCGCGACAGGTGCTCGATCCAGCGGAACAGGGTCATGATCATCATCAGGGTGACGGCCATGGTCATCCCCAGCAGGGTCACCTGCCCGGTTTCGCCATAGAAGCCGGTATTGAGTGCGATGATGCCCACCAGGGAGAACACGAACGTGCCAATGAAGGTGGCGAGGACGTTCTGGGTCGTCGTGTCCTGCATCAGCAGGGCGGTCGCCCGTGGCGTGACGCTGGTGGCGGCAGCCGCATAGGCGGAAACCATGACGCTGAGGGAGAATGTGGTCACGGCGAGCATGCTGGACGCGAGGATGTTCAGCGTGCTCTCCACCGCATCGCTGCTGACGCGTTCGGAGAGGCTGGCCGGCACCCGGGAATCGAGCAGGGGCGCCACCAGCACCGTGATCACTGCGAGCAGGCAAAACAGCGCCACGCGTATCCAGAGTGTTCTGGAGAGCTGAAGTATCAGCCATTGCCACCTGGAAATCATCGGTACTGTTCCTGTCATGCTACGCTTGGATGGAATTCAATAGCCAAGTGAGGCACTTGTCGAGCTTTGGTCGCCTTTCGCTTGACCGGCGAATCGCTTTCTGATTCGATTCGTTCATGAAAATCAAATCTCGCGTCACCCGGAATCTGCCGCTGCTGCTTGGGGCCCTGTGCGTCGGCTATTTCGGCTTTCATGCCACCTGGGGGGATCGCGGGCTGCTGGCGACCGAGAGCCTGGAGGCACGTACCGCGACGCGCGCGACCCACCTGGCGGCTCTGGCGCAGGAGCAGGCGGCCCTGCAGCGACGCGTCCTGCTCATGTCAGGGCCGGCAGTGGACGCCGACATCCTGGATGAGCAGGTTCGCCGGGTGCTGGGCTGGACCCTGCCGGATGACATCGTGATCCTGGAAAAGGACTGAGCGTAGCCGCTCCGGTCGGTGATTTTCGTGTATTAACCGATATTCAGTTAATGCTGCGATTGTTCATGCAATCGACTTGTCGTTGTGCGTTACTGTTGCCAGCGAAACGCCATCCCGCGCCCGGAACCCTGTCCCAATCAGGGTCGATGGTCGGCGCGGATTTCCAACCCTTGAGGAGGACTCATGGCCAGGACCCCGCAGACCCGCACGACGCGCAGCCGCAAGACGCCTGCAAAACCTGCCGCGAAATCAACCGCTTCGAAGCAGCCCGAGGTCAGCAAGGAGGATCTGCTGGAGCTTTACCGGGAGATGCTGCTGATCCGCCGGTTCGAGGAGAAGGCCGGACAGATGTATGGCATGGGCCTGATCGGCGGCTTCTGTCACCTCTACATTGGCCAGGAAGCGGTCGTCGTCGGTATCCAGGCGGCGCTGACCGGCAACGACAAGGTGATCACGTCCTACCGCGATCATGGTCACATGCTTGCCTGCGGGATGGAGTCCAATGGGGTGATGGCCGAACTGACCGGCCGCTCCGGCGGCTATTCCAAGGGCAAGGGCGGCTCCATGCACATGTTCAGCCGCGAGAAGAACTTCTTCG
>CAXBNO010000524.1:0-2795 GCA_963976775.1 uncultured Kordiimonadales bacterium | reverse complement strand
CGGTGTCTTCCACCGGACCGGATGCAACGACGCGACCGTTGCGTTCGCTGGTGACGATATTGACGATACCCTGCCCGCCACGCCCGGTGACGCGATACTCGTAGGCGGAGGTACGCTTGCCGAAACCGTTCTCGGTGATGGAGATCAGCAACTGCTCCGCCGCGCCCAGTTCGGCAATCCGTTCCGAACTCAGCGAGACCTCGCCCTCGTCGCCATTCTCGTCATCCTGCTGTTCGGGCGCTTCACCCTCGACCTCCGCCTGTTCACCACGGCGGATCATGCTCTGGTGCTTCAGGTAGGCGCGGAATTCCGCAGGGGTGCCATCGACATGACGCAGCACGCTCATGGAAATGACCTCGGCATCATCAACCAGGCGAATGCCCCGGACGCCGGTGGAGTCACGCCCCTTGAAGACCCGCACGTCGCTGGCACGGAAGCGGATGCACTTGCCGCTGCCGACGGCGAGCAGGATGTCATCCCCCTCCCCGCACAGGCGGACATTGACCAGCGCATCTCCCTCGTCCAGCCGCATGGCGATCTTGCCGTTGGACTTCACGTTGGAGAAGTCGGACAGCAGGTTGCGCCGCACGTTGCCGCTGCGGGTCGCGAACATGACCTGATGGTTCTCCCAGTCCGCCTCATCCTCCGGCAGCGGCAGCAGAGTCTGGATCACTTCCCCCGGTTCCAGCGGCAGCAGGTTCTGCATCGGGCGACCCCGCCCGTTCGGCTGCGCCAGCGGAATGCGATAGGTCTTCATCTTGTAGACCTTGCCGGCGGAGGAGAAGAACAGCACCGGCGTATGGGTGTTCACCACATGCACCTTGGTGACGAAATCCTCGTCCCGCGTGGCCATGCCGGAACGGCCCTTGCCGCCACGGCGCTGCACCCGGTAGGTCGAAAGCGGCACCCGCTTGATGTAGCCCTTGTGGCTGACGGTCACGACCATGTCCTCGCGCTGGATCAGGTCTTCCTCGTCATGCTCGAACTCGATATCCAGGATCTCGGTCCGGCGCGGCGTGGCAAAGCGTTCGCGCACGTCCGCCAGTTCCTCCCGCAGGATGTCCATCAGGCGCGCCCGGCTGGAGAGGATATCCAGATAGTCGGCGATCTTGTCGCCCAGCCCCTTCAGTTCGTCGCCGATCTCGTCCTGGCCCAGCGCGGTCAGACGGTTCAGCCGCAGGTCCAGGATGGCGCGGGCCTGGGTTTCCGACAGACGGTACTTGCCATCGACGACCTTGTGGCTCGGATCGTCGATCAGTTCGACAAGTGCGCGGACGTCCTCTGCCGGCCAGACGCGATCCATCAGTTCATCGCGCGCGGACGCCGGATCCGGCGCGGCGCGGATGATGCGGATCATCTCGTCGATGTTCGCCACCGCAATGGCCAGACCGACCAGCACATGGGCGCGGTCACGTGCCTTGCCCAGCAGATGACGGGTGCGGCGGGCAATGACCACCTCACGGAACCGGACAAATGCCTCGATCATGTCCCGCAGGTTCATGACCTCCGGACGTCCGGCCAGCAGCGCCAGGCTGTTCACCGGGAAACTCGTCTGCAGCGGGGTGAAGCGATAGAGCTGGTTCAGCACGACCTCGGGAATCGCATCGCGGCGCAGTTCGATGACGACCCGAACACCGTCACGATCCGATTCGTCGCGCAGTTCCGAAATCCCCTCGACCCGCTTGGCCTTCACGGCCTCCGAGATCTTCTGGATCATCGCCGCCTTGTTCACCTGATAGGGAATCTCGGTGACGATGATCGCCTCACGGTCCTTGCGGATTTCCTCGACCGTGCTGCGGCCACGCATGATGACGGAACCCCGTCCCTCGGTCAGTGCGGCCCGGCTGCCTGCACGCCCCAGGATCTGGCCGCCGGTCGGAAAGTCCGGTGCCTGCACGAACTCCATCAGCTCCCCGGCGGTCAGCGCGGGATTCTCCGCGAACGCCAGACAGGCGTCGATGACCTCGCCCAGATTGTGCGGCGGGATGTTGGTGGCCATGCCAACCGCGATGCCGCCCGCACCATTGACCAGCAGATTGGGAATGCGCGACGGCAGCACGATGGGTTCCTTCGTCGTGCCGTCGTAGTTCTCCTGATAATCGACCGTATCCAGGTCGATATCCTGCAGCATCGCCTCCCCCGCCTTGTCCAGGCGGATCTCCGTGTACCGCATGGCCGCAGGCGGGTCGTTGTCCATGGAGCCGAAGTTGCCCTGGCCGTCCAGCAGCGGCAGACGCATGGAGAAGTCCTGCGCCATGCGCACCATCGCGTCATAGATCGCCTGGTCCCCATGGGGGTGATAGCGGCCCATCACCTCACCCACCACACGCGCCGACTTGCGGTACGCCTTGTCGGAGGTGAAACCGTTCTCGTTCATCGAATGCAGGATGCGACGGTGTACCGGCTTCAGGCCGTCGCGCGCATCAGGCAGCGCGCGGGAGACGATGACGCTCATCGCATAGTCGAGGTAGGAGCGGCGCATCTCCTCCTCGATCGTGATTCCGGTAATGTCCGACGGAAATTCCGGCGGAGGAGTGCCCTGTTCGGTTGCCAAGAAATAGGTCCTCAGGATCGCCCGGAGCGTGTCCACACCCTTGATCGGGTTGGTGTTTCGACAATGCCCGACTGGCGGGCCGCACGGGGCTGTGAATCTTGTTCTGTTACAGGGATTTATTACCCTGTGAAGACGGTCGGGGCAAGCCGCCGCGACCCACAAAACCGCAATATTCAGCGGTTTGGTGCATTATCAGGTGCAGGATGTGGTGGTGGGCGGTGACAGGTTCGAACTGCCGACC
>CAXBNO010000523.1:0-2804 GCA_963976775.1 uncultured Kordiimonadales bacterium | reverse complement strand
GCGAGAACCGTATTGCCAGGGCCTTCTTTGGTGCCTTCAAGCTGGAACTGCCTGAAGAGGATTTCAAAGGCATCAGCGAAGACGATCTGGTGAAACACGCGAAGCATGTCGACGAGACCGTGGAAGAGGCCATACGGACCCATTCCATCAATCCGGCCAACATCGAGGCCGAAATCAGAAAGAAGCTGCTGCCCGTATTCTATCGCCTGCCCGGAGGGCTGGATCAGGCGCAGGCGCTGCTGGACAGGATCATCGAGATCGTCAGGGCAGGATCGGCCAGGTCCGGGGCATGAACAGGACCGGTGTGCTCGTCTATGGCGATGAGCGAATTCCATATCAGGTGAACGAGGTCTCGACCCGCACCAACCGGATCGCGATCCACGTGGATCCTGACGGATCGGTCATCGTGGATACCCCCCCGAACCAGTCCGAGCCGCTCATAGCTCAGGCGATACAACGGAGGGCACGCTGGATCTTGGATCACGTCAGGGAGGCGCAGGAGCGGTTCAGGCATGTGATGCCAAGGGAGTACGTTTCTGGAGAGCAGGTCATCTACCTTGGGCGACGCTACGTTCTGAAGGTCATTCAGGACGATGGCAATGTCGGGACCGTTCGAATGAAGGGCAACCGTCTGGAGGTGCGCCATGCGAACCCGATCAGGGCCAAGGTGAAAGTCCTGATGCGGCTCTGGTATCGGAAGCGCGCACAGGACTATCTCTCGAACAGGGTTGGTGTCCTTTCCGCAACCCTGCCCTGGGTGGCTGCGCCCCCTCCTGTGAGATTGCTGGAAATGACAAGGCAGTGGGGCAGTTGCACACCGGAAGGCGAGATCATCCTGAATCCGCATCTGGTGAAGGCGCCACGAGACGGTATTGACTATGTGCTCCTGCATGAACTGGCACATCTGAGGCACCACGACCACGGATCCGCGTTCCGAAAGCTCCTGACGCAGCATTGCCCAAACTGGGAGGCCTCCAAGCGTCAGCTGGATGCCATGGTCGAGCAGCTCGTCGCGGAGTAGGGAGCCGCGCCAATAGCAACCGTTTCCCAATCATGGAAATCGAGTCTCGACCATCCTTCAGGTCGGATACCTGCCGCCGAGAAAGCGGCCATCCAAGCATCAAACTGCGGCACGGTTGCCCTTCAGAAATTTCACAATTTTCTCGACCATGGCGTCGTCCAGATCAGGACTCCCATCCGCAGCATCTGAAGAACGGAGATCATCGATGATCTGATGCTGACGATGTGATGAGACCTGTCCGTAGCTGGTGAAGGTCGTCAAAACCTGTTCATGTCCCAGGTTCTGGCTCCAGGCCTTGAACTCCTCCGGGGTCCTGCAAACCTGCTCGCCCAGCTGTGCCAGGGTCTTCCGGAAGCTGTGCGGGTTGAAATATGGCAGTCCCGCCGATTCAAACGCTTCCCTGAAGATGCGGCGGATCGCACCAGTGTTTTTCCAGTGACGCCGGTCGAGCCCTGTCGGAGCGAAGCTGCCGCTATCATTCGGTGCGACCCGGGTCGCAGGAAACAGCGGATCGTTATCTCCGAACAATGCAACCTTCCTCAGATGATCGATCCAATCGACAACGATGGCCTCGATCTCCGCTCCGACAGGAAAGAAGGATGAAGTGAAGGTCTTGGCCCGCTTGGTCCGCACCTCCCGGGCATCCTGGTGGACGACCCTGCGATCAAGGTCGACATGCTTCAGCGACATGGACGCGATTGCGTTGTCACGGGCACCACTCAACAAGGTGAAGGCCAACAGTGCCCGGTCGCGGCGCTCAATGTCGGTCAGGGCTGGCATGATGGCAAGGACGTGGCGGATCTGGTCCAGGGTCGGGACCGGCCTCTCCCGGGCGGCCCGGGCAATACGAGCGTCATTAGCCGACGGGTTGAAATAATCCGCGTCGGAATAGCCGATGCGGGAACGGTAGCCGGGCTGATCGGCCAGCCACTGGACAAATGCTCTCAGTGCCATCAGTCGGGCGTGGATGGTAGCCTTGGCCAACGGTTTGTTGGTGGCAGGGTTGACCTGCTCCGACAGGACGCGCTTGAACTTCGTTGCCTGTTCGATGTGGAACTTCCGCAAGTCCCTGAACCCCGTCGATGCCTCGAAGGCTGCAATGGCGGCTGCAGCCTGGTCCACCGACGACTCGGACAGACGTTTTGCCTCGCGCAGATACTGGAAGTAGCGGCGCTTGATTCGCTCGTTCTCGGGATGGTGCTTACGCATGGGACTTGCATTCCTTCTGGAAGTGATCATTCACACAGGGCGAGGCGGGCTCTTCTATGTGTGTCGGAGCCTGTGTGTCCGAGACCTCCAGATCCGTTGCGAAATCGGCGAGCCGAGCAAAAGCCGCCGATGCATGAGGGTCTCGCAGGCCGCGCAAAGGGCCCTGAGGTTGATCGTGGTCTCAGTGCGATGGACCACCTCTGCCATCCCCAGCGCAGCCTTGCGTGAGGCCCGGCAGCGAAAGCAGTAGAACTCACCCGGTCCACATCTGGTGCGTTGCCGACGAGGTGCCTTCAGATGAGCAATCAAATCACCGCCAAGGATCAGGAAAGGCTTGCGGTCAGTCAGCGCAGGTAACCCGGCGTCGATCCAGCGCCGGACAGTGCCGCGGCTGAGGCACAGGGTACGGGCAGCCTCCTCGATGGTATAGTTCCGATGCTTCTTCACCGCCCGCCAGTTGGCCTTGCTCCTCCGGGGCACGTTCAACCACCCAGCCGCCGGAGCAAGTCGCGGATATCCTCTACCCGCCAAGCCGTGATGCGCGGCCCAAGCTTAACGGGAGCGGGGAAACGGC
>CAXBNO010000522.1:0-2815 GCA_963976775.1 uncultured Kordiimonadales bacterium | reverse complement strand
CCCGCCATTTTTTTGCTTCGGGCAGAACCAACAGTCATTCTCGAACAGGTGGTGAACCCGGTGAGTTGACCGGAAGCAGGGCGCTGAATGTGCCCCTCCCTCGCGATTCATGTGCCAACCCCGGCCAGCCCTCTCACGATTCAAGCGCTGTCCCCGGCCTGCCCTCTCCCCTTCAGGATAATCCCGTGGGTGGTCGGGAGGGGGAGAGGGCAGGCCGGGACCCACAAACGACTACCGACTACCGTTTCAGACCCAGCAGTTTCCGCGCAACGACCCAGCGATGCACCTCGGAGGGACCGTCATAGATGCGCATCAGGCGGATCTGGGCCGCCATCTGTTGCAACGGAAGCTCCTGCGTCATGCCCATGGCGCCGAAGGTCTGCATCGCATTGTCCAGCACTTCCCAGGCCATTTCCGTCGCATAGACCTTGATCATCGACACCTCGGTGCGAACGTCCTGCCCCTGATCCAGTTTCCAGGCGGTCTCATAGGTCATCAGGCGACTGGCGCGAATCTTCGTCGCCGCATCCGCCACCCACCACTGTATCGCCTGCCGTTCCGACAGCGGCGCACCGAAAGTCTGACGCTGCGGTGCAAATTCGCAGATCATCTCCAGGGCGCGTTCCGCCATGCCGATGCACCAGGATGCCATCTCCAGCCGGCGGGTGGACAGTCGGACCTGCATGGGCGCGAAACCCTGCCCCTCCTTGCCCAGCAGGTTGGCATGCGGTACCCGGCAATCCTCCAGCGCGATCTCGTAGGTGAAGGCCCCGCCGATCATCGGGATGCGCCGGGCGATGTTGAAGCCGGGCGTGCCCCGGTCGATCAGGAAGGCTGAAATGCCGCCCCGGGCACCCTTTTCCTTGTCGGTCACTGCCATCAGGATAGTGAAATCCGCTTCCTCGACCCGGCTGATCCAGATCTTTGAGCCATTGATCACCCAGTCGTCGCCGTCGCGTGCCGCCCGTGTGCGCATACCTGCCGGATCGGCCCCGGCCCCAGGCTCGGAGATGCCGATGGCGGAGGTCGTGCCGCCCTTCACGTAGGGTTCAAGGTAGCGCTTGCGCTGATCCTCGTTCACCGTCGCCATCAGCATGCGCAGGTTCGGCGAGTCGGGTGGCAGCATGTAGCGCGCGACCGTGCGGCCCAGTTCGATGTTCACACCGATCATCGCCACCGTCGGCAGGTCGACACCGCCGACATCCTCCGGTGCATCAAGACCCCAGAGACCGAGTTCCCGCGTCCGCGCATCGATACGGTCACGCTCCTCCCGGGTCAGCGCCACGCCATCGCCCCGCGCCACCCGCGCCAGCACTTCCGGCTCCAGCGGTATCAGCTCGTCATCGACGAACCGGCGCACCAGATCCTGTAGCATCCTGTGCTCTTCACTCAGCTCGAAATCCATCACGTGTCCTCCCCTGCAATTTGCTGATCCTGAAGCGGTCGGCGGGGCACAGCAAGACTGTTGGTCGCGGGAGATGACTGGCGCAGGGGTCCGCAGCACCCGTCATCGCGGAACACGCAAGCGCAGCAATGGCCGATCCGAAGAAGCAACCGCTTGAATCCGTTTTCGGGATGACAGCCTCGACAGGCATCCTGGCCCACGGCTGGATCACCGACCTCGGGCAGAAGGTCGCCACGGCCCCTGCTGTCAGTCGAAGCAGGGACCGTGGCGGCAGGGTCAGAAGATCATGCGCGCGCCGATCACCAGAAAGACTGCGCTCGCATCCTCTCCAGTGGCACGGACAAGATCAGCACTGCCCCCGAACGTGCGCTCGTAATGCAGGCCAACATAGGGTGACAGCAGCCTGTCGATCAGGTCGTAACTGACCCGCGCACCGAACTCCAGTTTCGGCCCGAAGGCCACCCTGTTCAGGGCAGGGTCATCCACCAGCGGAATATCCAGCTCGATGCTCGGCACGACGATGATCCGGTTGGTGATCAGGCCCTCGTACTCCACCTCGAACCGCACGGAAGGATGATCGGAGACGAACAGGTCGGCATCGATCTCGAACCACTGACGGGTCAGCCCGTGAACGCCGATGACACCGTGAACCCTGTCCGGTCCGCTGGCCGTGTCGAACCGGATACCGGCCACCCCGTCGAAGAAGTCGGAAATCGGGGTAGAGAGGCGGAACTGGTTCTCCAGCGTCTCGAAGGACTCCTCCTCCAGCGCATATTCCCCTTCGCTGCGGTAGACGAAACGCAGTTCGTCATTGCCGTAGAATGCATCCAGATCCCAGGCGGCCACATCGGTGTCCCCACCGACCCGGTATTCCGCCTGTTCGGCCTGGATACCCCAGACGTTCGGCTCCGCTGCAGCAGGTCCGGAGAGAAGCAGTGCCGGGAACAGAAGCCCGGCACACAGGAACAGCCTTGCCATGCCCTCAGCCCCCCTGTTTCACGGTGGGTGCCGCGGCAGCGGTATCGGGTCCGCCCTCCACCACGATCTTCCGGAACATGCCGGAATCGGCGTGATAGGACAGGTGGCAGTGAAACGCCCACTCGCCCGGGGCATCCACCTCGGTCTCCATGTAGACCGTGGTCGCCGGCGCGACGCTGATCACGTGTTTCACCGGATTCCACTTGCCGCTGCCATTGTCCAGGATCGACCACATGCCATGCAGGTGCATGGGGTGGGTCATCATGGTGGTGTTGACGAACTTGAAACGTACCCGCTCCCCATAGGTCAGGCGTATCGGGTCGGCATCGGCATACTTCACACCGTTGATCGACCAGATGTAGCGTTCCATGTTGCCGGTCAGCTCCAGTTCGATCTCTCGCGTGGCGGCGCGATGTTCGTAGAGCGGCTTCT
>CAXBNO010000521.1:0-2819 GCA_963976775.1 uncultured Kordiimonadales bacterium | reverse complement strand
TGCGCGATGTGGACGTGGTCATGATGCTGCGCCTGCAGCGGGAGCGGATGCAGGGATCCTTCCTCCCCTCCGTCCGCGAGTACTATCACTTCTACGGGCTGGATCACGAGAAGCTGTCGCACGCCAAGCCCGACGCGCTGATCATGCATCCCGGTCCGATGAACCGTGGCGTCGAGATCGATACCGAAGTTGCCGATGATATCCATCGCAGCGTGATCCGGGAGCAGGTGGAAATGGGTGTTGCCGTCCGCATGGCCGTGCTGCGACTGCTGGTCGCCCGAAGCCGGAACGGGAATGGTGGCGATGCCTGAGCAGCGTCTGGCATATCTGAACGCCCGGCTGCTCGACCCCGCCAGCGGTCGTGACGAGATCGGTCATGTCCTGATCGAGGATGGGCTGATCGCGGCTGTCGGTCCCGATATCTTCCCCAACCGGGTGCCTGACAGGACGGAAGTGATCGACCTGGGCGGCCTGTGCCTCGCGCCCGGACTGGTCGACATGCACGCGCGGATCGGGGAGCCGGGGGCGGTGCACAAGGAAAGCTTCGAGAGTGCCGCCGCCGCGGCGCGCGCCGGGGGGGTGACGACGCTTTGCACCCTGCCGAACACGGAGCCCGTGATCGATAATGTGGCGCTGGTCGAATATGTGCGCCGCCGCGCCAACGAAGGCTCCGATGTCCACATCCGGCCCTTTGCCGCCGCGACGCAGGGACTGAATGGCAGGCAGTTGACGGAATTCGGTCTGCTGCAGGCTGCGGGTGCCGTGGCCTTCACCGATGGTGACCGGGCCATTGCCGATGCCACCGTGATGCGACGGGCATTGAGCTATTCGACGGCCTTCGACGTGCTGATCGTGCAGCATGTGGAGGAACCGTCGCTGGCGCACAATGGCGCGATGAACGAAGGCGAACTGGCCACCCGGCTGGGGCTGAAGGGTATCCCGACCGCCGCCGAGACGATCATGCTGGAGCGCGACATCCGCCTGGTGGAAGTCACGGGTGCCCGCTATCACGCCGCGCATCTGACGACCGCAAAGGCACTCGACGTCATGCGCCGGGCGAAGGCGGACGGCCTGCCGGTATCCTGCGGAACCGCGCCGCATTACTTCGCCCTGAACGAGAATGAGGTCAACGGCTACCGGACCTTTGCCAAGGTCTCGCCGCCTCTGCGGTCGGAAGATGACCGCCGCGCGGTGGTGGAGGCCATTCGCGACGGTACCATCGACGTGATCTCCTCGGGACATGCGCCGGAGGACCCGGAGGCCAAGCGCCAGCCGTTCGAGCAGGCGGCCTTCGGCGCCGCGGGCCTGGAGACCATGCTGGCGCTGGGGCTGCAACTGCACATGAGCGAGGATGTGCCCCTGCTCTCGGTGCTGGCCTGCATGACCTGCAACCCGGCGCGGCTGCTGGGACTGGATTGCGGTATCCTGCAGGCGGGCCACCCGGCGGACCTGGTGATCTTCGATCCCGGTGCACCCTGGGTCGTGGACAGCAAGAAGTTCCGGTCGAAGTCCAAGAACTCGCCCTTTGACGAGCGGCCCATGCAGGGCCACGCTGTCCGCACGGTCGTGGAAGGCCGGACAGTATTCGTGCGGCGGGTGGAACGGTGATGGGGGCTGCGCCATGTGGCTGAAGATATTGATCCTGCTCGCAGTGGTAGCCGTCGTCATCTATGGCTTCCGCGCCATTGGCAGCAACAGGAACCGCCGGTCGGGGAGCAGGGAAGCGCCCCGCCAGACACCGGCCAGGGAAAATGCCGTCAATCTGATCGCGTGCGGCAATTGCGGCGCCTATACGCCGGAGGGCAAGTCCTGCAGCAGTTGCGGCAAGAGCACGTCAGGCTGAGTCCGACGATTCCGCAGCAAGCTCGTTGGTGCGTTTCGCCGCGTGGAACAGGATCACTCGCAGGTTGCCGCTCTTCATCGCGTCGGAACGACGCTGCCAGTGATCGACGATCCGCACCAGTTCCTGCAGCATCTTCGGCTGTTCGATATAGGACGCCATGGTCTCGACCGCGCGCTGCCAGTCCGCGAAGACACCGATCGTGTGTTTCAGCAGTTCGTCGGTGACGTCCTCCTCCGCGACGACTTCAAGACCGGCCTCGATCAGGCAACGCCGCTCCTCCGCGCGTGTCAGATAGATGTGGTCCTTCGGCTCGAGGGATGTGCGCAGATCAAGTGAAAGGCTTTCGGCGTCGGCGTCATCGTCGGCCACCAGCTGCGTGAAGACCATCCGGCCGTTCCGCCGCAGGATGTTTTCCACCCGTTCGTAGATCTCGTGCCGGTCAGCCTGTGTGTGCAGTATCTCCCGCGCGACAACCAGTTGGTACTTCGCCGCCCCGAAATCCATGTGCTTCAGGTCGATGGGTCCCAGTCGCACCGCCTTGCCCCGCATCGTGTCACGGATCATTGCCATGCCGCACCGCAGCAGTTCGCGGTCCGGGTCCAGCCCTTCGACGCGGAGATTGAAACGTTCCGCCAGATCACGGCACATGCCCCCGGAACCACAGCCCAGTACCATGGCCTTCTGCTCCTGCAGCGGCACATGGGTACCGATCATGCGAAACAGGAAGTCGGTTCCGCCCGGCTGGTGATATCCCTGACCGAACAGCAGCCCCTGCGTATCGGCCAGCGGGCCGTAAGGGCAGTGGCGGCGAACGACTTGCGCATCACGACGTCCGGCACGGGTTCCCGCACCCGTCTGCGCATCGATCGGATAGCCATCCCACCAGGCCTTTATTCGGTTTTTAAGGGCCACCTTGGCCATCGCGCATCACATCCCTTGCGGGTCGAAATCCAGTTCAGTCGAGTGGTAGTATGAC
>CAXBNO010000520.1:0-2824 GCA_963976775.1 uncultured Kordiimonadales bacterium | reverse complement strand
CGTCAGGACGCGCCGTTCGATAAGGTCTGCTACATCGGCTGCGGCGTCACCACCGGCCTGGGTGCGGTCATGAACACCGCCAAGGTGGAGGTCGGGTCCACCGCTGCCGTCTTCGGTCTCGGCGGCATCGGGCTGAACGTGCTGCAGGGCCTGCGCATGGTTGGCTGTGACCGGATCATCGGCGTCGACCTGAACAATGACCGCATCAGACTGGCGAAGAAGTTCGGCATGACCGACTTCATCAACCCCAACGAGGTCGGCAACGACAAGGTGGTGGAGGCCATTGTCGATCTGACCGATGGCGGCGTCGACTACTCCTTCGAGTGCATCGGCAACGTCAATGTCATGCGCCAGGCACTGGAGTGCTGCCACAAGGGCTGGGGCGAGAGCATCATCATCGGTGTCGCCGGGGCGGGGCAGGAGATCGCCACCCGTCCGTTCCAGCTTGTCACCGGCCGGGTCTGGCGTGGCACGGCCTTCGGCGGTGCCAAGGGGCGCACCGATGTGCCACGCATCGTCGACTGGTACATGGACGGCAAGATCAACATCGACGACCTGATCACCCATGTGCTGCCGTTCGAGCAGATCAACAAGGGCTTCGACCTGATGCATGCCGGTGAATCGATCCGCACCGTCGTCACCTATTGAGGGTCTTGCACCGAAGCCGGCGGGGATGAGCACCGCGCACTCCATGACGTATGGTCGGAAGACCATGAAACCTGATGCGGGAGGAGAACGACCACGCCCGGCCCCGTCGCTGCACCTGCGCAAGGCATGTCCCTGAAGCCCGTGGACAGGAGAACCGGATGATGCAGCTCTACGAACACCCGCTTTCGCCCTACGCGCAGAAGGTGAAGATCGCCCTGCGCCACAAGGGCATCGCCTTCGACCTGCTGCGGCCCGAGGGTCTGGGATCCGGCGCGGCAGCGGCGGATTTCGCGCAGGGCAATCCGCGCCGCGAGGTGCCGCTGCTGGTGGACGGGGACTGCCGCATCTTCGATTCCACGATCATGCTGGAATATCTCGAGGAGAAATGGCCGGACCCGTCCCTGATGCCGGAAGCCCCGGCGGAGCGGGCGCGCGTCCGCATGATCGAGGATGTGATGGATACGCACCTGGAAGCCGTGAACTGGGGTCTGGGTGAGGTCAGGTACTTCCGGCGGGCGGAGGGTGCTCAGGCCGATGCGCTGCGGGGCCGGGCCGAGGCACAGCTGAACGGCTTCTTCGCCTGGCTGGAGTCGCAGCTCGGCGATGCGGAATGGATGACCGGCGCGCGGTTCGGGCGCTCCGACCTGGCTGTGGTGCCCTTCCTCAACGCCTCCCGGGGGTTCGGCTTTGCGCCACAGACAGGCGGCGCGCTGGCGGCCTGGCTGGAGCGGGTCAATGCGATTCCGGCGGTCGCAACTACGGCAGCGGAGGCCGAAGCCTCCATCGCCAGCATCGGCAAGGCCTACCGCGCCGTGGAAGGCGGCGGGTTCCGTCGCCACTATCGAGATCACCGGCTGGAATGGATGATCCGTTCCGGCGGCTTCGACATCGTCGCCCGGGGTCTGGAGCGGGGCGACATTCGTTTCACCGACGGCTTCGACGGGGGGAATGACTGATGCCCGCCACGGAACAGGACACGGAATCCTTCGGCCTCGATGGCAAGGCCGTGCTGGTTGTCGGCGGTGGCGCCGCCGGTGACGGCATCGGCAACGGGCGTGCGGCGGCAATGCTGCTCGCCCGCGCCGGGGCCGACGTGATGGTGGTCGACCGCCAGGCGGAACTGGCCGAGGCAACGGTGCGGATGATCCGCGGCGCAGGCGGCTCGGCAGCGGCCGTCGACGGTGATGCGACGCGCGAGGATGATTGCCGGAACATGGTGGCAAGCACGCTGGCGGCCTTCGGACGTCTGGACGGGCTGGTCAACAATGTCGGCATCGGCAGCCGCGGCAGTGTCGTGGCCATGAGCCAGACCGAGTGGCAGCGGGTGATGCAGGTCAATGTGGAGACCATGTATCTGACCTCCCGCTTCGCCATTCCGGCCATGCTGGAGAGCGGTGACGGGGGTGCGATTGTCAACGTCTCCTCCATTTCCGCGCTGCGACCGCGCGGCCTGACCGCCTACACCACATCCAAGGGGGCGGTGATCGCGCTGACACGCGCGATGGCAGTGGACCACGGGCCGGAGGGCATCCGGGTCAATTGCGTCGCCCCGGGTCCGGTCTACACGCCGATGGTCTATGAGCGCGGGATGAGTGATGCGGCGCGGGAGCAGCGCCGCAAGGCCTCCCTGCTGGGCCTGGAAGGCACCGGCTGGGACGTGGGCATGGCGATCCGTTTCCTGATGTCCTCGCAGGCCCGCTACGTCACCGGTCAGACGCTGGTGGTGGATGGCGGTGTCACCCTGCAGGGGCCGGAGCGCGACTCCGCAGGCTGAACAGCACGATATTCAAGAGGGGGAGGATAACAGACATGGCGCGCGTGAAATACCTGACGAAGGACGACCTGGCGGAGGCGGACAAGCCGCTGCTGGATCGCGACATCAACCTGTTCCGGGCGCTGGCCCACAATCCGAAGGCGGCGCGGGCCTTCAGCAATCTGGGCCGCCACATCCGTTTCGGCAGCGATCTGGACGCGCGGCTGCGGGAACTGGCGATCCTGCAGGTCGGATACCTTGCCCGCTCGCCCTATGAGTTCTCCCACCACATCAAGATCGGCGGCGATTTCGGCGTCAGTGACGCGGACATTGCCGCCATGATCGCCGAAACCAGTGGCGAGGAAACCGCGCTGGAACCCCTGGCCCGGCTGATCCTGCGCGCGGCGCGGGAGATGACCCTGG
>CAXBNO010000519.1:0-2854 GCA_963976775.1 uncultured Kordiimonadales bacterium | reverse complement strand
TGTTCGTGCAGGCCGAATTCGGGCTGATGTGTCCGGTCAGTCTGACCGACACCGGACTGGCCATGCTGCTGAAGTTCGGCGACGCCGGGATCCAGGAGAACTTTGCCAACCGCATCGCCGTGCAGGACGCGGATACCATGCTGCGCTGTTCGCAGTTCATGACGGAGAAGGCCGGCGGGTCGGACGTTGGGCTGGTCGAGACCGTTGCACGGCAGGAAGACGGCGGCTGGCGCCTCTATGGCGAGAAATGGTTCTGCAGCAACACGGATGCGGATGTGGCCCTGCTGCTGGCCAGGCCGGAGGGGCGCGGCGCGGGTACACGCGGGCTCGGCCTGTTCGTGATGCCGAAGACGTTGCCGGACGGCAGCCGCAACAACTACCGGATCATGCGGCTGAAGGACAAGCTGGGCACCAATTCCATGGCGTCGGGAGAGATCGTCATGGAGGGC
Organism: uncultured Kordiimonadales bacterium; assembly: GCA_963976775.1. Taxonomy (GTDB): domain Bacteria; phylum Pseudomonadota; class Alphaproteobacteria; order Minwuiales; family Minwuiaceae; genus Minwuia. The sequence goes on along the minus strand of CAXBNO010000519.1, from coordinate 2,405 downwards.
GCGCAGGCCTGGGTGGTCGGCGATGTGGAGGATGGCATTCGCCAGATGATGGCGCAGGTGAACCTCTCCCGTCTCAGCCACGGTGTCCGGGCTGCCGCTCTCATGCGACGGTGCCTGAACGAGGCTCTGGTTGCGGCTGAATCCCGTACGGCCTTCGGTCAGCAGGTGGCGGACATGCCGCTGGCACAACGGCAGCTCATGAAGATGATGGTGCCGACGGAGCAGTCGCTCAGCATGTATGCCTACGCGGCCCAGCAGATGGACGCGGCCAAGGCCGGAGACAAGGCGGCGGAAACACGCCTCAGGATCGTGACGCCGCTCTACAAGTTCCGCGCCTGCCGCGACAATCCGGGTGTTGCAACGGCGGCGATGGAGATGCGTGGCGGCAACGGATATATTGAGGACTTCGTGAATCCGCGCCTGATCCGCGACTCCCAGATCGGCCTGCTCTGGGAGGGGACGAGCAACATCAATGGCCTCGACGTGCTGACCCGTGCAGTCGCGAAAGTGGGTGCGCACACGGCTCTGGCGGCGGATATCGGTGAACGGCTCGCCGCCAGCAACGCCCTGCCCCCGACGCTGCGAGACGCGGCAGGCAACTGCCTCGACCGCGCCACGGCCATGGCCGATGAGGTCGCGCGCCGGGGTGACGAGACCCAGGCCCGGCGGGTTTCAAGCGCGCTTTACCACAGCGTCACCGCCTCGCTGATGGCCTGGGAAGGGGCAACGCTCGGCTCTCGCGGCGAGGACGCCCGTCGCCTGTTGCTCGCCCGTATGGTCATCGACCATCGCCTGAAGCCTTCCGATCCCCTGTCGACCGAGGATGGGGCCTTCAACCGCGCGGCATCCGCGCGCCTGCTGGACACGGCAGCGGTGAGCCTCGCCGAGGCGTCAGAACTGCTCAAGCTGCCGTGACGCTTCCTGCCAGGAACCCGACCGAGGCAGAACGGCACCACGCAAGGGTCGTCGATCGCGACCTCAGCCGCTTCGCGCGGCACCTCGTGGGCCGCTATGGACCCGTCAACAGCTCCCTGTTTGCGACCGCCGCGATCACACTCGTGACAATTGTCGCCTGTCTGATCACCTACGAGATCATCGACCTCGACTATATGGCAAATCCGATCTCCATCGTCATGCCGATCATCATGCCGATGGCCACCGCATTTCCGACCACGCTCGTCATTTACCGACTCGTGGCCGCGACCATGGCCGGGGAAAGACGGGGGGAGAGGCAGCAGCAAGCCCTGCGTGCCGCGGCAGAGGAAGCCGCGTTCCATCGCGCCCGCGCCGAAAAGAGCAACCAGGCAACCTCTGATTTCCTCGCCAGCATGAGTCATGAATTGCGCACGCCGCTGAATGCGATCATCGGCGGTGCCGACATGATCCGGAACCAGTCCCTGGGACCGGTCGGCGATGAAAGGTACCTGCAGACGGCGGAGGACATCTCGCTCGGCGGGATGCACCTGCTGCAGATGATCAATACCATTCTTGATCTCGCGAAGCTGGAGCGTGGCGCCCACATCTACCAGCTCGAGGCGATTCCAGTCTGCGAGATCCTGGAAAATGCGGTTCGGATCGTGCGTGGACAGGCGGATCAGGCCGGTATCGCGATCCGGCTGACACCACCGCCCGAGCAACTGCAGATCATCTGTGATGACCAAGCAATGCGTCAGGTGATGCTGAACCTGCTCTCCAACGCCATCAAGTTCTCCCCCACCGAAAGCACCATCCACGTCGATGCGACTGTGGAGCCGGAGGGGCGGATCCGCATTCGCGTTGCCGATTCCGGGGTCGGCATCCCCAACGACCAGCTGGACGACATTTTCCAGCCTTTCGTGCAGGTCGACAACGTGCGGACACGGTCCCAGCAGGGAACAGGACTTGGGCTGGCCCTTGTCCGCACGATGGTCGAGCAACAGGGCGGACAGGTGTCTGTCGAAAGCACGCCAGGCCAGGGTTCGATGTTCAGTCTTGCTTTCGAGGCCGCCGCAAAGGTTTGACAGCCGGTCACGGCCCGATCAAAAGTCCCCGCACGGCGAATTCTCGCCCGATCAAGATTCCCGCTTGCAAAGCGACAACTGAACCGCAAGGCGCCACCATGAGCGATGACCGCAACCGAAGCCTCAACCAGGAGGCATTGATCTACCACTCCACCGGACGCCCGGGCAAGATCGAGGTGGTGGCCACGAAGCCGATGGCAACCCAGCGGGATCTCTCACTGGCCTACAGCCCCGGTGTTGCGGAACCCTGCCGGATCATCCATCGCGACCCGAGCCAGGTCTATGATTTCACGGCCAAGGGCAATCTGGTTGCTGTCATCTCCAACGGTACGGCCGTTCTGGGCCTTGGTGACCTCGGTCCCCTCGGATCGAAGCCGGTGATGGAGGGCAAGGCGGTCCTGTTCA
>CAXBNO010000518.1:0-2858 GCA_963976775.1 uncultured Kordiimonadales bacterium | reverse complement strand
GGACCCACAGGTCTGGCAGTCCACGCACCGGAGCCGTGTCGCCGCCGGGGGCATACCGTCGTCCGTGCTGGTCGCAAGGCTTCGCGGCAGGTGAGCTTCACGTTCTGTCACCAGCTCGTGACGCCCTGATCCGGCCACTGGTCCTGTGCCGTGTCACACCCAATCTCGGACAGCAGGACATTTCCTGTCCGGTGGAGGGTGACATGCTGCGCAATCTTTTTCTGGTGGGTCTCGTGGTCCTTGTCTTCTGGGGGATCGGATACTTCTGGCTCACAGCGGACCAGGGAAGCGCCGGGACCGCGTTCATGCCGGAGGGGCACTTCCGCACCTTCCACCCTGCCGATGTTCCGCCGGAGCGTGCGGAGTCCTTCTACGGGAACCTCCGGCGCACCATGGCCGACGGCTATTCGGAAGCCGCCGAGCCTTCCGCCAGGAACTATCAGGCATGGCAGCGTTTCAATTCGGCCCCGTACCTTTCCTCGACCCACGGTGACAGGTTCGTCAACAACTACGGCAATGCGCTTGCGGCGGACTATGGGGCCGCGCTGCCAGGCAAGCCGATGCCCGCAGGCGCAATCCTGGCGAAGGATGCGTTTGCGGTGACAGATGAGGGAACAGTGTTCGCGCAATCGCTGTTCCTGATGGAAAAGCTGGGGCAGGGGCGCGGTCCGGAATTCGCCGACTGGCGCTATGTCATGATCACGGCAGCGGGCGAGATCTACGGGGACTCAATGGACCCGGATACGGCTGCCAAGGTGACCTTCTGCCATGACTGCCACAAGGATGTTGCGGATCAGGACTATCTCTTCCATGTCCCGGAGCCGTTCCGCGTCCCCTCCAGATAGTGGCGCAGCGGCGGATATAGGCGCAGTTCCAGGGCGGCCTCCGCTGTCAGCCAGCGTGCCTCCGCGATCTCGACGGCATCCAGATGCACGGTGGGCCGACTTTCCAGTTCGGCGGCGTGAATCTCGATGCGTTCTGTCCTTTGCTGCCAGCGGTGGGTCTCCGCGTGGACGCAGGTAAAGGCGGTCTCGGGGATGCTGATCCCGGTCTCCTCCCGCAGTTCGCGCGCGGCGCCTGTCCGGAAAGTCTCGCCACGGTCAACACGACCGCCGGGCAGGGTATGCCAGCGATTGTAGCTGTTGCGGACGACGAGTATCTCCTCCCCCGCCCTGACAAGGGCGAGCGCACCGCGCAGGCTTGGCCGGAACAGGATGCTGCCGATCCGGTAGGTGGAATAGAGCCCGCGATATCCGAGTCGGGCGATGCGGTGCCGGGCGTGGACGGTGGGACGGATGATGTCCGGGTCCGGTTTCAGGTCAGATCCTCCAGCGCCTGTTGCATCAGGCGCTGGCAGAGTTCCGGGTCACCGGTTTCCCGCCCCAGCAGCAGGGCCAGCTTGGCGAGAAACATGGTTTCATGTTCCGGTCCGGCGTGGTCGACGGCATGGGCCAGCGCCTCCCACCAGACTTCCAGCGCTTCCGTATCCATCGGATTACCGCTCATGCCGCAGCCTCCAGTCCCAGCGACCGGAGCAGCGCCCTGCTGATGAAATCCGGATCGGGCGTATCCCAGCGCGCCGCGATGTGTCCGTCGGGTCTGACCAGAAAGCCGGCATCCGGGCTCTCCGCCCCCAGCACAGCGCGCGCCCGGCCCTGTGAGTCCACCAGGCAGAAGCCATCGAATGCCGCATCGGCCCTGTCCAGCACCGTCACGATATCCACCCCTTGTCCAGCGGATGCTTTGGCCAGCAGGGACCGGTGATCACCGAACTGGATCAGGGTCGGCAGCAGTTTCACGTGGTCCAGCAGGAAGCCCTGGCCGCTCCCGTTCCCGTCCCGCCATTCGACCGGGCAGGTGGGCAGGGTCGCCCCGGCGGGCGGTCCGGGCAGGTCCAGACCGGTGGGTGTGTTGATGATGGAGGCGGGGAAGACGATCGCCGTGGTCTGGCGCGGATTGACCAGTGGCCTGGCGAATTCGTGCTTCACGGCAAGGCTCAGTGCCGCGTCGCGCAACAGGGTGTGACCGCGCGATGGCGGTGTCATGAACAGGGTGCTCTTGCGGGCCTGACTGATGTTCTCGTGCGCCGCGAAGACCCGCTCCTCGCTGTAGCTGTCCAGCAGCCGGTCGCCGCCGGTGCCCTGAATCACCGCCGCCAGCTTCCATGCCAGGTTGCCCGCATCGTCTATGCCGGAATTGAGGCCGCGCACGCCGAAGATCGGCACCAGGTGGGCCGCATCACCGGCGAACAGCACCCGACCGTGGCGATAGCTGTCCAGGGTCAGGCAATGCGCCTTGTAGAGGCTCATCCAGACCAGTTCGTAGTCCGGGTCCTCCCCGATCATCTCCAGATGGGCGGAGATGCGGGCGCGTACCCGTTCCTCCTTCAGTTCCTCCTCTGCGTCATCCTCGTCGCGCAACTGGTAGTCGACCCGCCAGATGTCCTTCGGCTGCTTGTGCATCAGCACCGTGGCGCGCGGGTTGGAGACCGGGTCGAACCAGGCGCGCCGCTCCGTCGGGTGGTTTGATGAATGACGGATGTCGGCGATCAGATAGCGGCCCTCGTAGGACGTGCCCTTCATCTTCAGCCCCAGCGACTGGCGCACGAAGCTGTGGGCACCGTCGCAGGCGACCAGCCAGTCCGACGAAAGACCGTAGGTACCAGCCGCCGTCTCCACGGTAACGACCGCCCCGTCCTCATCGTGTTTCAGGCCGGTCACGGTACTGGACCAGCGCAGGTCGATATCGGGGTGCTCCAGCGCGGCATCGATCAGGAACTGCTCGGCGAAGCACTGCTGGATATTGATCATCGGCGGATGCTTCTGGTCCGCATCGTGGTGCATGGCCAGCGAGAAGAC
>CAXBNO010000517.1:0-2861 GCA_963976775.1 uncultured Kordiimonadales bacterium | reverse complement strand
TTCAATTCAAGCCCCGGACGTCCGGTCACGCGCGCGTGCGGCGGACTTTCCTTTCGGTTCAGGATGGCTAGATCAGACGGTGGCCGCTTCACGACAGGCTTACCGTTTGCAACAATGCGAGCCTCTCCGGGGGAGTGCGCGGAGAAGAAGCTGCGGTTACCCGTATTCAGAATGAAAGATGTCACACGATGAATGATGCAACGTCCTATACCCCGCCCAAGGTCTGGAAATGGGAACAGGAGAACGGCGGCGCCTTCGCCAACATCAACCGTCCCATCGCGGGGCCGACGCATGACAAGGAACTGCCGGTCGGCAAGCATCCGCTGCAGCTCTATTCCCTTGCCACGCCGAACGGCGTCAAGGTGACGGTGCTGCTGGAGGAACTGTTGGCCAAGGGCCACACAGGTGCCGAGTATGACGCCTGGCTGGTGAAGATCCGGGACGGTGAACAGTTCGGCAGCGGCTTCGTCAGCGCCAACCCGAACTCCAAGATTCCGGCGCTGGTGGACCACAGCACCGCAACCCCGACACGGGTCTTCGAATCCGGTTCCATCCTGCTCTATCTGGCGGAGAAGTTCGGTGAATTCCTGCCGAAGGATCCGGCGAAGCGGACGGAAACCCTGAACTGGCTGTTCTGGCAGATGGGCAGTGCACCCTATCTGGGCGGCGGCTTCGGGCATTTCTATGCCTACGCCCCGGTGAAAATCGAATATTGCATCGACCGTTTCGCGATGGAGGTGAAGCGCCAGCTTGACGTGCTCGACCGCCAGCTTGCGGACAACGAGTACATTGCCGGTGACGAATACACCATTGCCGACATGGCGATCTGGCCCTGGTACGGTGCGGTGATCAACAATGCGGTCTATGAGGCGGCGGAGTTCCTGGATGCTGCGTCCTACAGGAACATGGTGCGCTGGACCAAGCAGATCGGACAGCGTCCGGCCGTGAAGCGGGGCCGCATGGTCAACCGCGCCATGGGCGACCCTGCCTCGCAGTTGCACGAGCGCCATGACGCCAGCGACTTCGAGACCAGGACCCAGGACAAGATCGAAGCCGCAGGCTGAGCCTTCCCTGCCGACCTCCCGTCATCCCGGCCCCGACGCCGGGATGACGGCACGGCAACCGCGCTTCAGCCACCGATGACGCGGACCGGCTTGCCGTCGATGAAGGCGAGGATGTCTTCCAGCATCTTCTCGTGAAACATCTGCCAGGTGTCTTCGGAGACATAGCCCACATGGGGAGTCAGGATTACGTTGGGTGCCTTCCGGATCGGATCGTCGGCGGGCAGGGGTTCGTGGGCATAGACATCGATACCGGCCCCGGACAGGGCACCTGACTCCAGCGCGGCAATCATCGCGGGCACATCGATGATGGGGCCGCGCGAGGTATTGATCAGGGTCGCGCCCTGTTTCATCCGACCGATCGCGGCTGCATCAAGCAGTCCCTCCGTCCGCTCCGACAGCCGGACATGCACCGAGACATGGTCGGAGTCGGCCAGCAGTTCGTCGAATGAAACACGTTTCACGCCCACTTCCGCCGCGCGGGAGTCGGTCAGGTTCGCGCTCCAGGCCAGGACGTTCATGCCGAAGGCCTGCGCATAGCCGGCAACGCGCCCGCCCAGCTTGCCAAGGCCGATGAGGCCGAGCGTGCTGCCCGACAGGCTGTGCCCGATCTCCTGCGGTTGCCAGCCGCCGCCCGCCAGGGCCGCCATCTGCTGCGGCATCCGGCGTGCCAGCATCAGCAGCAGCGTGAAGGTCAGTTCCGCCGTCGGGTGGCCCGGTCCCTCCGTGCCGCAGACGGTGATGTTGCGGGCGCTGGCGGCGTCCATGTCGATGGCGGCATTCCACATGCCGGTGGTCACGATCAGTTTCAGACCGGGCAGGCGCTGCATCAGTGCCGCCGTGATCGGCGTGCGCTCCCGCATCGCACACAGGATTTCCACGTTACCCAGCCGGGCGGCGAGAGCATCCGGGTCGGGTATGTTCTCGTTCACCACCACCAGCTCTGCCCGGGCTGGCAGGCGGGTCCAGTCGGCGTAGCTGCGGGCGACGTTCTGGTAGTCGTCGAGGATGGCGATCTTCATGCTGGCTGTTCCCCCCTGTCTGGCCGGTCATGGCAATCATGACCACAAGGGTAACATGCGCGCGCTGCCATTGTGCTGTCTGCCCCCTTGAGTCACTGTCATCGCAGGTCCAGTCAATCTGGGGAGGGGACGATGACCGAAGAGCTGTCCGGTATAAGGCCGGAACAGGAATATCGCGCGCATCTGGCCGAAGGGCGTTTCATGCTGCTGCGCAGCCGGTCCAGCGGGCGTTGCATGTTCTATCCCCGCGTTGCCGAGCCCGTGACGGGCAATACCGATCTGGAATGGGTTGCCGCTTCGGGCCGCGGCACGGTCTATTCGACAACGGCCATCGGCCAGCGCCCGCCGAAGCCGTCCTACAACGTCGCGCTGATCGATCTGGAGGAAGGTCCGCGCATGATGAGCCGGGTCGAGGGACTTGCGGCAGAGGACGTGCGGATCGGCATGGCGGTGAGAGCAAGGGTGGCGGACGAGGACGGGACCCCCATCGTCGTCTTCGACCCCGCCTGAACGCCGCTTTGACCCCGAGGATCAGAACATGAATGGATTTCCGCGCGGCAAGACCGCAATCACCGGCGCCGCCACCTTCGGCATCGGGCGCAATCCCGGCCTGAGCAGCATGGACATTGCCGTGAATGCCAGCATTTGCGCCCTGCGGGACGCGGGCATCACCCCCGGTGATGTGGACGCGCTGTTCATCTGTCTGCCGGACAACTTCCTGTCCGGTCTGACGTTCGCGGAGTATCTCGGCATTCAGCCGAAGATCACGGAGAACAAC
>CAXBNO010000516.1:0-2865 GCA_963976775.1 uncultured Kordiimonadales bacterium | reverse complement strand
CGCCCTCCGACAGCAGGAAGCAGATGACGGAGGAGACTTCCGATTCCGTTCCCATGCGCTTGAACGGCATCTTCCTCATGTTCTCGCGGAATTTCTCCTGCATCTCCGGACTGTAGGTGTCCATGCCGGAGGAGGCGATGTAGCCCGGCACCACCGCATTGATGCGCACACCGGACGGTGCCCACTCCACCGCCAGGGTCTCGGTTACGCTCATCATGCCGGAGCGTGCGGCCCCGGTATGGACCATCGCCGGGGTGCCGCTGGTCGGGTCGGCGACGATATTGACGATGGCACCGCCATGGTCGCGCATCCACTGCACGAAACACTGGCGCGCAGCCGTGAAGCCGGAGACCAGGTTGTTGCGGACCACGGTCTCGAAACCCTTCTGGTTCATGTCCGCTGCCGGACTGGTGAACTGTCCGCCCGCATTGTTGACCAGACCATCCACGCGACCGGTTCGGGCGATCACGTCGGCCACCATCGCCGTCACCGCTGCCTCGTCACGCAGGTCGCAGGCATGGGTGATGGCGCTGCCGCCATCCTCCGCGATCTCCGCCGCCACGGCTTCCAGCTTCTCGATCCGCCGCCCTATCAGCGCCACGGTGGCCCCCAAGGATGCCAGCTCATGCGCCGTGCAGCGCCCGATACCGGAACCGCCGCCGGTGACGATGATGGTCTGGCCCGCGAACAGCTCTGGCCTGTAGATCGACCGGTAACCCATGACGCTTCCTCCCCAATCCGCTGTACATGCATCCGGAGCATTTATCCGCGATCGGTGTCCGGCTTGTCCATCATGCAGGTGCCTCGGGGCGGCCATGGCTGCGTTGCGCCAGAGCGGTTGATCTGACAGGAAAGGTTAATGCCGATGGTCACACTTCCCTAACTGTCTGCTTGTAAGATTGCGCCAAACTGGCCAAATAAGTCAGGGCTTCAATGATTTGACCGGCTTTGATTCGCAATTTTATTGCGCGGGCCGATGGCGGACAGGGCGGAGCAGACATGCGAATGACGACTGGGACCGGTATTCGATCAATGATCCTGGCGGGCACGCTGGGCCTCGCGACACTGGTGGCAACCGCACCGGCATTTGCCGACACGCTGCGCGACCCCTATGAGGACACCAACCGCGACATCTTCCAGTTCAACCTGGGTCTGGACCGGGGTGTGATCCGCCCGGTCTCGCGCGGTTATCGCACCGTCACGCCCGCGCCGCTGCGCAGCGGTCTGTCGAATGCGCTGGAGAACCTGACCGAACCGCAGACCCTGTTGAACAATATCCTGCAGGGGGATGCGGAGGCCGGCTGGAACACCTTCATGCGGTTCATGATCAACACGACCGTCGGTCTGGGCGGCCTGTTCGACATCACCACGGAGGGCAATTTCGAACGGCGCAAGGAAGATTTCGGCCAGACGCTTGCCGTATGGGGCAGCGATTCCGGCCCCTATCTGATGCTGCCGCTGTTTGGCCCGTCCAATGCCCGCGATACGGCCGGCAAGGTAGTCGATATCTTCACCGATCCCTTCAGCCTCGTCTTCGGATTCGTGCCCGCCGTGGTACGCACCGGCACGGCAATCGTCGACAACCGGTCCGAAACGATCGAGGCATCCGAATCACTGGAGGCCACGTCGCTGGACCTCTACGCCTCCGTCCGCACGCTGCATTTCCAGAACCGCGAATTCCAGATCCGCAATGGCGCGCCCGCGCCGCTGGATGATCTCTATCGCGACCTGGAACTGCAGAAGGACGTTTCCGTCCGCTTCCCCCGCGCCCGGAACAACTGATCCGGACCCGGACCGGTCTCTCCGGTCAGGTCCTGCCGAAGACCTTCAGCAGGAAGGCGTGATTGCGCGCGATCTCGTTCAGCTTGTCGAAGCGTCCCGCCGAACCGCCATGCCCTGAATCCATGTTGATCTGCAACAGCAGCAGGCTGTCGTTGGTGCGCGTTGCCCGCAGCCCCATTCGGTCCATTCCGGGGGAGTGAGCGGCAGGCTGGCGTCCAGGATCGTCGTCAGGCAATCGACGAAGGGCACTTCGGCGACAACGGCGCGCCACAGCGTCGGTGCCATGTTGGCCGCCGCCCCGACCAGCATGCCACCGGCACTGCCGCCGTGGATGGCGATGTTGCCGTGTCCGGCCAGGCCCTGGCCGACCAGATGCTCCCCGGCGGAGACGAAGTCGCGGAAGGTGTTTGTCTTCTTCAGCAGCTTGCCTTCGGTGTACCAGCGATAGCCCTTTTCCATGCCGCCCCGGACATGGGCAATCACATAGGTGAAGCCGCGATCCACCAGGCTGAGACGGTGCGGACTGAAACTGGCCGGCATCGACATGCCGTAGGAGCCGTAGCCATAGAGCAGCAGCGGACGGTCCGGCGCAGGCGGCGCATCGTTGCGGTGCAGCAGGGTCAGCGGGATCTGCTCCCCGTCGTGGGAAACGGCCTGAAGACGCCGGACGGTATAGTCGGCCGGGTCGTGACCCGACGGGATCTCCTGCGTCTTGACCAGCACCCGTTCCCGCGTCCGCATGTTGTAGTCGTAAGTCTGCTCCGGCGTGGTGGGGGAGGAATAGGAGAATCGCACGGTGTCGGAGACATACTCCCCGCCTGCGATACCCAGGCTGTAGGCTTCCTCGTCGAAGGCGATGCTGTGCTGTTCGCCGCTTGCTGTTTCGGTGACGACGATCCGGGGCAGGGCATTGACCGTCTCCAGATGGACGAGCCAGTTGCCAAAGGCGCATACGGCGCGCAGCAACCGCCCGTCGCGTGCGGGTTCCAGATCGGTCCAGTTGCCTTCCTCCGGCCGGTCCAGCGGCGCGGTCATCAGCTTGTAGTCGATGGCACCGCCCCGGTTGGTGCGGATGACGAAACG
>CAXBNO010000515.1:0-2867 GCA_963976775.1 uncultured Kordiimonadales bacterium | reverse complement strand
TCCGCGCCGTCCTGCAGCAGCGCGTCTGCCTCATCCTCCTCGGATTCACGGATCCGGTCGACTGCATGGCCTGCCAGTCCGCCCACGATCGCGCCGATCGGCCCACCGACAGCAAAGCCCAGTCCGCCGCCGATCAGTTTCCCCCAAACGCTCATCTGCCCGCCAATCCCGTCACCTGCCGCAAGCTGTCCGCCGTCGAAGTGCGACGCCAAACCCCATCTGCGGCAAGCCTAGCCACCTTGCATGACAACGCAAAGCGTCCGATTGTCTCCCCGACCCTTGCCCTGACCCGGAGAATCGTTCGTGTCCCTGAACCAGCTTCTGGATGGATATCACGCCTTCATCGAGGATGGCTTCGCGACAAATGCTGACCGCTATCGGCAGCTCGAGGCGCTGGGCCAGTCGCCCAGCACCATGATCATCGCCTGCGCCGACAGCCGCGTCGATCCGGCCACCATATTCAATGCCGGTCCGGGCGAGCTGTTCGTCATCCGCAATGTGGCGAACGTGGTGCCGAGCTATGCCCCTGACGGGCGGGCACATGGCGTCAGTGCGGCGCTGGAGTTCGCGGTCAAGGTGCTGCTGGTCAGTGATATCGTGGTGCTGGGGCATGCGCAGTGCGGTGGCGTCAAGGCGCTGCTGATGGATGAGAACAACACGGACGGGATCGGTGAGTTCGTGGCCCCCTGGATGGCCAGTTCGCGCGGCATCCTCGACCGGGTGATGGGACATTCGGCCGGGCACGATGTCGAGACGATCCTCGGTCGGATGGAGGAGGAGAATATCCGCCTCGGCCTGACCAACCTGATGACCTTTCCCTGGATCGCGGAACCCGTGAAGGCCGGCAGGATCGCCCTGCATGGCATGCATTTCGGCATCGCCGAGGGTCGGCTGGCCCGCCTGGATCCCGAGACTGACACCTTTGTCACCGTCGGGACGGGTGCCGCGGCGTTGCAGGCGTGAGGCTGCGGCTCGGCCCATCGGTCGCCGGCCTTTTCCTGCTGGCAGCCGCGGCACTGCTGCTGATCCCGATCGATGGTCTCTCGCACGAAGCCGCCATGGGCGGGGCGCTGGCGCTGGCGGCCATCGGGTTCTGGGCGACCAATGCCATTCCCGAGCATCTGACGGCCCTGCTGTTCTTCCTGATCGCCATGGTGGCGGGCGTCGCCACGGCACCTGTGGTGTTCTCGGGCTTTGCCTCATCCGCTTTCTGGCTGCTTTTCGGCGGCATGATCGTGGGCGCTGCCGTAAGGGACACGGGGCTTGGTGCCCGTGTGGCGGGCGCGCTGGCGCGACGCATGGGGGGCAGCTATCTCGGGGTGCTGACCGGCCTGATGTGCGTGGCGCTGGGCCTCGCCTTCGTCATGCCTTCGTCTGTGGGTCGCGTCGTGCTGCTGATGCCGGTGGCACTGGGGCTGGCCGATGTCTTTGGCTTCGGCGAAGGGTCGCGCGGGCGCATCGGCATCGCCATGACCGCGGGTCTCGGGGCCTTCCTGCCAGGCTTTGGTGTCATGCCTGCCAATGTGCCCAACCTGGTCATGATCGGGGCTGCGGATACGCTCTATGGGCTGAAACCGCTCTATGGCGATTACCTGCTGCTGCATTTCCCGGTACTGGGTCTGCTGAAGGCTGTCACGGTCGTCGCCGTCGTGCGGTTCCTGTTCCCCGACGAGATCAGGACCGATGCCAGTACCGCGCCGTCACCAGGTCCGCTTGCCCCCGCCGAGCGGCGGCTGGTGGTGATCCTGGTTGCGGCACTGGCGCTCTGGGCGACGGATTTCATCCACGGCATCTCGCCCGCCTGGATCGCCCTCGGGGCCGGGATCGCCTGCATGCTGCCGCCCTTCCGGCTCATCGATCCGGCCAGGTTCACGGACGCGGTGCAGTTCCGCCCGCTGCTCTATATCTCCGGCGTTCTTTCCCTCGGGGCGGTTGTGGCATCCACCGGCATCGCTGATCACATGGCCAGCGGCTTCCTGCGGCTGGCGGAACTGGAGCCGGGCAAGGATGCCTGGAATTTCTTCGCCGTCGTGGGCGCGTCTATCGGTGTCAGCCTGCTTGGCACCGCACCGACCGTTCCGGCCGTGCTGACCCCGCTTGCGGACCAGCTTTCCGTGGCCATGGGCCTGCCTCTTGCGACCACCCTGATGATGCAGGTACCGGCCTATTCGACGGTCCTGTTTCCCTTTCAGGGACCCCCGGTCGTCGTTGCCATGCAACTCGGCAAGGTGCCGATCCGGGACGGCATCCGGGCCACCCTGACGGTCGCGATCATCACCATCCTGATCCTGCTGCCGCTCGACTATCTGTGGTGGCAGGTGCTCGGGCGGTTCGATGGCTGACCGCACGACAGATGGCGATACACCGAAGGTGGTTCATCTGCTGAAGATCTCCGTCGGCGTGGATCAGGTGGAGCAGCTCGAACTCTGGCAGGGCCAGCGCGTGGCGCGCGGTGAGCAGTTGCGACATGTCACCCGGAACCGGCCGCGGCGGGACGGGGAGGTGCTTGCCGGCGGGTCGCTCTACTGGATCATCGCCGGCGCCATCCGGGTGCGCCAGCGGATCGTGGGGCTGGAACGGGTGGAGACGGACACGGGCGTCAAGTGCGGCCTGATACTGGCCCCCGAACTGGTCCGGACGGAACCGTGGCTGCGTCGCCCGCATCAGGGCTGGCGTTATCTGGAGGCGAAGGATGCACCGCCGGACCTTTCGGCCCGTGCCGACGCGGAGGGGCTGCCGCCGGACCTGCAGGTGGCCTTGCGCGATATCGGGGTCTATTGAATCAGGGCTGGCTGCTTGCGGTCGCCTGCGGATGGCTGGTCGCGGCGCCGGTGCTGTCATGGACCAGGCGCAGTCCCGTAGGAATC
>CAXBNO010000514.1:0-2877 GCA_963976775.1 uncultured Kordiimonadales bacterium | reverse complement strand
GTCGGTGGCATGACGCTGGAGGTACGGCACTGCCCTGGGCATACGCCCGGCCACGTCATCTTCTACAATGCCGCCTCGAAGGTAGCGATTGTCGGTGACGTGCTGTTCCGGGGCTCCGTGGGCCGTACCGACTTCCCCAGGGGCAACCATCATCAGCTCATCACCTCGATCCGGGAGAAGCTCTGGCCGCTGGGTGACGACGTGACATTCGTGCCGGGCCATGGCGACACCTCCACCTTCGGGAACGAGCGCATGTCGAATCCCTATTGCGCCGATTTCGTGGAAATCTGAGCGCCTCAATCAGGCTGAACCGACATGGAATGGCTGAGCGATCCGAACATCTGGGCGTCCCTGGCGACCCTCACGGCGCTGGAGATCGTGCTCGGCATCGACAATCTGGTCTTTCTTTCCATCGTCACCGAAAAGCTGCCGCCGGAACGGCAGCCTGCCGCGCGACGGATCGGCCTGGGTCTGGCACTGGCGATGCGCATCGCGCTGCTCTCCGTGGTCGTCTGGATCGCGGGACTGGTCGCACCGGTCTTCAGCATCGGGGAGCACACGGTCAGCTGGCGCGACATGATCCTGCTCGGCGGCGGGCTGTTCCTGATCGGCAAGGGCACCTTTGAAATACATGCGGCTGTCGAGGGTGAGGAGGAGGAAGGGGCAGCGAAGGTATCCACCAGCTTCGCCTTCGCCATCGCGCAGATCGTGGCGCTGGACCTGGTCTTCTCGCTCGACTCGGTCATCACAGCCATCGGCATGACGCAGAACCTGCCTGTCATGGTGACGGCGGTGGCGCTGGCAATGGCTGTCATGCTGTTCGCTGCAGAGCCGGTCTCCCGGTTCATCCGCACCCATCCGACGACCAAGATGCTGGCGCTCAGTTTCCTGTTGCTGATCGGGACAGCCCTGATCGCCGACGGACTGCACTTCCATATCGAACGCGGCTACATCTACGCGGCAATCGTCTTCTCGGTACTGGTCGAAGTGCTCAATCTGGCGGCACGGAGTACCCGTCGGAAGAAGCCCTGAGCCAGCCCCCGCGCAGACTGATCATCTGAGCATCTGGCCACCGTCGGCGGCAATGGTCTGCCCGGTGACCCAAGACGCCGCATCCGAGCCCAGGAATGCCGCCAGCTTGCCGACCTCGTCCGCGCGCCCCATGCGACCGTGCGGAATGCTGGCCAGGATGCCCTTGTACAGCGTCGGATTGTTCTGTCGCGCCATGTCCCAGACACCACCGGGGAACTCGATGGATCCCGGCGCGATGCAGTTCACCCGGATGTTCTTCGACGCCAGTTCCACCGCCTGCGTCTTGGTGTACTGGATCACCGCCGCCTTCACCGCCCCATAGGGGGGTGTGCGACCGGACGCCATCAGGCCGGAGATGGAGGAGATGTGGATCAGGCTGCCGCCGCCGGATTTCTCGATCAGCGGTACAGCGGTCCAGCCCGCCCGGACCAGAGCCATCAGGTCGATGTCCAGCCCGGCCTGCCAGCCTTCCTCATCATCGGTGCGACCGAAACCGGACGGATTGTTGACCATGACGTTCAGGCCGCCCATGGCCTCCGCCGCGCCTTCGATGAAGGCCTTCAGGGCCGCCGGGTCGCCCACGTCGCAGGGCAGCGCGATGATCTGGGTGCCATGGGCGGCGAGACTTTCCTGCGCCTGGTCGAGACTGGAGGGCGTGCGGCCACAGATCGCCACGTTCGCCCCCTCCCGCGCGAAGGCCTCTGCCATGCCGAAGCCGATTCCCCGGCTGCCGCCAGTGACGATGACGTTGCGTCCCTTGAGACCGAGATCCATCACACTCTCCCCAATTCATTCGATTGCTGCCAGACTGCCGACATAAGTCCCGCATCACAACGGACAAGATCAGAGCGTACCTATGGCCATCAGTTCCGAGTACCGCGATTTTGCGCTTGAGCTGTTCGATCCGGTCGGCGCCATAGCGTTCCGCCGCATGTTCGGTGGAGCCGGCCTGTTCCATCAGGGGCTGATGTTCGCGCTGATCATCAATGAAACCATCTACATGAAGGTCGACGACATCAATCGGCCGGACTATGAGGCCGCCGACTGTGTGCCCTTCACCTACGACACGGCAAAGGGCACGCGGGGTGTTCTGAGCTACTTTGCGCTCCCCGAATCTGTCTACGATGACCCGTCCGAGGCGGTAGCCTGGGCACGAGGGTCAATTGACGCGGCGTTTCGGGCTGATGCCGCCAAACCGCCTGCCAAGCGCAAGCGAAATTCCTGAGCCGCCAATCAATTCACACGGGCATTGCGCCGCGAATAAACCCGCGCAACCTGCATTCCGGCGCGTTCGCAGGGTTTTGCCGTGAATTGTTTGTTAACGCGGTCACGTCAGAGTGGGTCATGCGTTGTCGGCCGGCCCGTTGCGATGCAAATGTGACAGCGGTGCAGGAAGGCCACAGGGCGCGGTGTTCGGGTTGGATCCACCCTATGCATCTGTGGATACGGACTTTTTTGCTACGCCCCAGTGTCAAATGGGCGTAGAAGCAGTCTAATCGCCGGAACATGTCCCGGGGGGTCGGGCAGGTTTCGGTTCTTTGTCGGATCGGCACAGCACAATGCTGTGCTGACAACCGGCAGGAAGCGGAGTGAGGGATGATCTCTACTCGTATCACGGGCAGGAGTGGGCAGTGACGCGCGACCTCCCACCAGCCGGCTCCCTTGGCGACAGCGGAGACCAGTCCGGATTCCAGGCTGTCTTCGATGCGTCGGGCAAGACCAGCCTTGTCATCGACCAGGGGCTGCTGCTGCTGACGGCGCAGTTCGTGCGCTCCGGTCCCGACCTGATCCTGGTCGGCAAGGACGGCAGCCGCGTCCTGGTGATCAATTTCTTCTCCTCCGAGA
>CAXBNO010000513.1:0-2880 GCA_963976775.1 uncultured Kordiimonadales bacterium | reverse complement strand
CGATATAGGCGATCATGGACAGATGGCTCCCGCCGAACCGGCCGCCATCCGGGCGCACCCCCACCCCCATCCCGGCATTCCCCCATCAAGCGGGAAGGAGGAAGAGGCGCAACTGCAACGGGACTTCTTCCCCCCTGGCGGGGGAGGATCGAGGTGGGGTGGAAGCCCGGCGGTGCAGACGGGATCAACCCTTCGAGCCGATTTCATCGGTTCAGCCGCCATTCCTGCCTCCGGTCCGGCGTGCCTTTTCGGCGTCGAACCACCAGCTATTGACCACGCCGCGATGGTAATCGGGTTTCGGCGCGGCGGGGCGGCCAAAGCGATCCCAATAGGCCAGATTGTGCTCCCCCTTGTACCATTGGGGAATGATGTAGTTGTTCCACATGATCACCCGGTCCAGCGCCCGCGTCGCGGCCAGCAGGGCCGGGCGATCAGGCGCTGACAGTACATTCTCGATCAGGGCATCCACCGCCGGATCCTTGACCCCGGCGTAGTTGTTGGAGCCTGCCACATCGGCCTGAGCACTGCCCCAGAAACTGTAGAGTTCGGCCCCCGGAGTCTCCGGCGGTGAGAAGCGCGCCGTGACCAGATCGAAGTCGAAGGCCTTCACCCGTTCCACATACTGCGCCGCATCGACAAAGCGCATTGTCGCGCGGATGCCCAGCCGCTCCAGGTTCTTTACATAGGGGCCGATCACCCGCTCGAAGGAGGGCTGGTACATCAGGAATTCGAGTACGAAGGGCTCCCCGTTCGCATCCACCAGCACCCCGTCCCGGATTTCCCAGCCCGCCTGTTTCAGCAGACGTCCGGCCTGGCGCAACTGGCCGCGAATACCGCCTTTGGCCTCCGTCGAGGCGCTCTCGTACGCCTCTCCGAACACACCATCCGGCACCTGCCCGCGCAGGGGCTCCAGCAGGGCAAGCTCGGCAGCCGACGGCGGACCGTCCTGGGCCAGTTCCGAATTCTCGAATACCGACCCGGTGCGCTTGTAGAGCCCGTAGAAGATGTTCTTGTTGGTCCACTCGAAATCGAATGCAAGGTCCAGCGCCCGCCGCACCCTGGCGTCGGCGAAGCGCGCACGGCGTGCATTGACGAACCAGCCCTGAGCGCCGGACGGACGCCCGTCGGACAGGGTCAGACGTTCGATCCGCCCGTCCTGCACTGGCTGCTTGTCATCATACTCGGTGGCCCAGCTCTTGGAGGTGAATTCCTCCCGGAAGTCATACTCGTCGGCAAAGAAGGCAAGCAGGGCGGAGGTGCGGTCCTGATAGTAGTCGACGCGGATGGTGTCGAAGTTCCACAGGCCCCGGTTGACCGGCAGATCGGCAGCCCAGTAGTCCGTGACACGCTCCACCTCCACGCTGCTGCCGGAGCGTACCTTGCTGATCCGATAGGGACCCGAACCAAGTGGCGGGTCCAGCGTGGTCTCGGTGAAATCGTGGGTCGCGTAGTAGGTCGCGGAAAGGATCGGCAGGTCGCCTGCGACGCGGACAGCCAGGTCGCGCGGTGCGCCCTGCGCGAAGCTGAAACGTACCCTGTCCGGCGCAAGCGCTTCCGCCGTCGCCTTGGCGAAGACGCTGCGCAGTACCGGGTGGCCCTCCTCGCGGATCGTGTTCAGGCTCCAGACAACATCCTCCGCCCGGATCGGGCTGCCGTCGTGGAACCGGGCCCGCGTGTCCAGCTGAAACGTCGCCGTCCGCCCGTCATCTGCCAGGTCCACGGTCTTCGCCACCAGCGCATAATGTGCATCCGGCTCGTCATAGGACCGCACCATCAGCCGCTCATGCAGCCGGATCTCGTGCAACTGGACGGCATTCGGCCGGCGGCCCTTCAGGATGTAGAGGTTGACGGTATCGAAGGTGCCGAGATCACGGATGCGCAGCAGCCCACCCTTCGGTGCCGCCGGATCGGCCCAGTCGAAGTGCTGGAAATCCGGCCCGTACTTCAGCTTGCCGAAGACGGAAATACCATGACGCGGTTCTGAAACCGCCTGCCCTCCCGGCAGCAGGATCAGCAGCGCCAGCGAAAGCGCCGCCAGAAGGGGCACGGTGCGCCTCACGCTGGGCCTCACTGTGCCTTGCCCCCGATCTTCGCTTCCTTCTCCGGCACCACCCACCAGGCGAAGATGTCGACGCCGTAGGACGGGTTGGTGTCCGGCCTGCCGAACTTGTCCCAATAGGCGATCCGGCTGGCGGAGATATGCCATTGCGGGATCACCAGATGCGAATGCAGCAGCACACGGTCGAGGGCGCGGGTGGCGGTGATCAGGGCTTCGCGGCTTGCCGCGAAGACCACGTGCTCGATCAGCTTGTCCACCGCCTCCGACTTCAGTCCCATCAGGTTGCGGCTGCCCTCCCGATCCGCCGCCGCGGACCCAAAGAAGTCCCGCTGTTCATTGCCCGGACTGGCCGACTGCGGCAGGGAGCCGACAACCATGTCGAACTCGAAGGCCCGCAACCGGTTCTGGTACTGCGCGGTATCGATGACACGCACCGTTGCATCGACTCCCAGCCGCGCAAGATTCTGCGTGAAGGGCAGCACGATCCGCTCGAACCCCGGATCGACCAGCAGGACTTCGAAGGTCACCGGCTCGTCGGTTGCCGGGTCGATCAGCTTGCCGTCGCGAATGACGTAGCCGGCCTGTTTCAGCACCTGGTTTGCCTGACGCAGGTTGCTCCGCAACCCGCCCCTGCCCTCCGTCGAAGGTGCCTCATAGGCTTCCGTGAAGACCGCATCCGGGATCTGTCCACGCAGCGGTTCCAGCAGTTTCAGCTCCTCCGCGGACGGCAGGCCGACCGAAGCGAGCTCCGTGTTCGAATAGAAGCTCTGGGTGCGGGTGTACTGCCCGAAGAACAGGTTCTGGTTGGCCCATTCGAAATC
>CAXBNO010000512.1:0-2883 GCA_963976775.1 uncultured Kordiimonadales bacterium | reverse complement strand
GAAGAATGACGATCCGATGACGGGCGAGACGCCCGATCACGCGGCGCGCGTCGCTGAACTGATCGACCGCCTCGGGCGCATGACCCGGGAACTGCAGTACGTCGATGGCCTCAACCCGGCGCAGTGGGAGGCATTGCGGTATCTGAACCGGGCCAACCGCTATTCGCGCACGCCGGGCGGTGTTGCCGATTTCCTCGGCGCGACAAAGGGCACGATCTCCCAGACGGTGTCCGCGCTCGAATCAAAGGGGCTGATCGCGCGCACGCCAAGCGACCGGGACAGGCGCGTCTGCCTGATCGACCTGACGGCGGAGGGGGAGCGGATGATTGCCCGCGATCCTGTCCGCTGCATCGAGACCATCGTCGGTGGCATGGATGACAGGACCGCCGCGCTGATGGTCGATGGCCTGGGCCGCCTGATGGCCAGCCTGCAGTTCGAGCTGGGCGCCAAACCCTTTGGTGTCTGTGCCGCCTGCTGTCGCCACCTGACACCGGACGCAGGCTGCAAGAAGTCGGAGGCCGTGCCCAAGTGCGGCATGACCGGGGAGCCGCTGAAGGGCGATGCGCCCCGGCGAATCTGCGTCAACTATCTCGGCGACGCAGCCGAATAAAAGCAGAACATCCGCGCCGACCGCGCTAGGATCGGCCCATGAATGATGCGTCCCCGCCCACGCATGTCCTGCCCGGACATTTCATTGACTGGTTTGCCCGCCGGGGCTGGCAGGCGCGGTCGCATCAGGTGCGGCTGGCAGAGATCGCGGCCCGCGGTGATGATGCGCTGCTGATCGCGCCTACGGGCGGCGGCAAGACACTGGCGGGTTTCCTGCCCAGCCTGATCGACCTGGCCGCCAACCCCCGACCGGGCCTGCACACGCTCTATGTTTCACCGCTGAAGGCACTGACCTACGACATCGCGCAGAATCTCGATGCGCCGGTCCGGGAGATGGCACTGCCGGTAACGCTTGAAACACGTACCGGCGATACGCCGCAGTCGAAGCGTCAGCGACAGAAGAAGTCCCCGCCGAACATCCTGCTGACCACGCCTGAACAGCTCGCGCTGCTGCTGGCGGCGCGGGAGGCAAAGCAGATGTTTCAGCACCTTGGTGCCGTCATCATCGACGAATTGCATGCCTTCGCCGATACACGGCGCGGCGATCTGCTGGCGCTGGACCTGGCCCGGCTCAGGGCGATCTCGCCCGGCCATCGGCGTGTCGGGCTTTCGGCGACAGTGGCGGAACCGGAACGGCTGGCCCGATTCGTCGGGCTTGGACAGGAACCGGCCACCATCGTCCGCGGTCCCCCGGGGCCGAAGCCGGAGGTCACGATCCTGCGCGCGGAGGGGCGGATTCCCTGGTCAGGCCACACCGCACGGCATGTCATTCCGGAGATCTATCAGGCGATCCGGGACCATCGTACCGTACTGGTCTTCGTCAATACCCGCAGCCAGGCGGAACTGGTGTTTCAGGAGCTCTGGCGGGTGAATGACGACGTGCTCGCCATCGCGCTGCATCATGGCAGTCTGGACGTGGAGCGCAGGCGCAAGGTGGAGACGGCCATGGCGCGCGGGGCGCTCCGGGCCGTGGTCTGCACCTCCACGCTGGACCTCGGCATCGACTGGGGCGACGTGGACCTGGTGGTCCAGATCGGTGCGCCGAAGGGGGCCGCCCGGACCTTGCAGCGCATCGGTCGCGCGAATCACCGCCTCGACGAACCCAGCAAGGCCATGTTCGCCCCCGCCAACCGGTTCGAGGAGCTGGAGTGTCTGGCGGCGCTTGAGGCCCTGGCGGAGGGGCAGGTGGATGCGCCGCCCGCGCGTGACGGCGCGCTGGATGTGCTGGCGCAGCATGTGCTGGGGGTCGCCTGTGGCGCGCCCTTCGACGCCGATGAGCTGTTCGCGGAAGTCACCTCGACCGAACCCTATCGGGGGCTGGACCGGGAGATCTTCGACCGGGTGATCGACTTCGTCGCCACCGGCGGCTACTCGCTGAAACGCTACGAGCGCTATCACCGGCTGCGCCAGACGGTGAAGGGGCTGTGGCGCGTGGCCAACCCGCGCGTGGCGCAGCAGTATCGCATGAATGTCGGCACCATCGTCGAGGCCCCGATGCTGAAGGTGCGGCTGCGTGGCGGACGGAACCTGGGCGAGATCGAGGAATATTTCATCGAGCAGCTGAAGCCCGGCGATACCTTCGTCTTCGCGGGCGAGATCGTGCGCTTCCGGTCGGTACAGGAAACCACGGCCATCGTCGTGCGTGCGCCGGGGGAAGAAGCCAGCGTCCCCAGCTATCAGGGCGGCAAGTTCCCGCTCTCCACCTTTCTGGCCGACAAGGTACGCGCCATCCTGGCCGATCCGGGGCAGCATCCGGGCCTGTCGCCGCAGACCCGCGACTGGCTGGGCCTGCAGAGCTGGCGCTCCATCCTGCCGCGCCCGGACGAACTGCTGGTGGAGATGTTCCCGCGCGCGAAGAAGCATTATCTGGTGGCCTATCCCTTCGAGGGGAGGCTGGCGCACCAGACGCTCGGCATGCTGCTGACCCGCCGGATGGAGCGGCTGGGCCTGCGCCCGCTGGGTTTCGTCGCCAGTGACTATGCAATGGCCGTCTGGTCGCTGCGCCCGGTCGCGGACGTGGATGCGCTGCTGGCGCCGGACATGCTGGGGGACGATCTGGATGCCTGGCTGAATGAATCGATCCTGATGAAACGGACCTTCCGCAATGTCGCCACCATCGCCGGCCTGATCGAGCGGCGCTTTCCGGGGCAGGAGAAGTCCGGTCGGCAGATGACCATTTCGTCTGACCTGATCTATGACGTGCTGCGCGATCACGAACCCGACCACATCCTGCTGCGTGCGACGTGGGAGGATGCCGCGACCGGCCTGCTAGAT
>CAXBNO010000511.1:0-2891 GCA_963976775.1 uncultured Kordiimonadales bacterium | reverse complement strand
GGCCCGTGACCCGGGCGCGATGTCCGGCGCGAATGATGTTCCAGGGGCCACTGCCGGAGGGACAGTGACCATGCTCTCGTGGTGAAGTATCTCTGCCGGACTGGCGCGCTGCAAGCAGCCGAATCGCGTGCTGTTCGCAGACACCCTGCCCCGCAATGTGATGGGCAAGGTGCAGAAGAACGTTTTGCGCGATACCCACGCAGGGCTCTACAACGACGGGAGAGACGTTTCGGGAGGGGATCGGAAGCAATGAGCGCAATCAGCGGCGGCAGCACGCAGGCAGTCACGGACGACATGATCTTCGCCGATGGGACCGCGCTTTCCCGGGCCATCGCGGCGCGCCAGGTTTCCTGCGTCGAGGTCATGCGGACATATCTGGGCCGCATCAGGCGTTTCAACCCGGTCCACAATGCCATCATCTCCATGCGGGACGAGGAAGTGCTGATGGCGGATGCGGCGGCGGCCGACGCCGATCTGGCCGCAGGCCGCCATCACGGCTGGATGCATGGCTTTCCGCTGGCGGTGAAGGATCTCGCCGCGACCGCCGGGATCCCGACGACCATGGGCTCCCCGCTCTTTGCCGACAGTGTGCCGACCGAGGATTGCCTGATGGTCAAGCGGATGCGGGCCGCAGGTGCCATCATCATCGGCAAGACCAATACCCCTGAGTTCGGTCTCGGCTCCCACACCTACAACCCGCTGCACGGTCTCACCCGCAATGCCTGGAATCCGGCGCTGTCGGCGGGGGGGTCCAGCGGCGGCGCGGCGGTCTCCCTGGCGCTGGGCATGCAGCCGGTGGCGGATGGCAGTGACATGATGGGGTCGCTGCGCAACCCCGGTGCCTTCAACAACGTCCTGGGTCTGCGTCCCTCCGTGGGGCGTGTGCCGGCCGGGCCGAAGCCGGAGATGTTTGTCCACCAGCTTGGCGTCAACGGTCCCATGGCCCGCAGCGTGCGCGACCTGGCCCATCTGCTGGATGTCCAGTCGGGTTTCGAGCCTGCCGTGCCCCTGAGCTTTCCGGCCCCGGAGACCCCTTTCGCGGCTGGTCTGGAAGGTGAAGTGAGCGGTCTGCGCATCGGCTGGATCGGCGACTGGGGCGGCTATTATCCCTGCGAGGACGGCATTCTCGATCTCTGCAGCAGTGGTGTGCAGCAGTTCGCGGCGCTTGGTGCAATCGTCGAGCCCCTGATTCCGGACTTCGCGCCAGAACGGCTGTGGCAGACATGGACCACCCTGCGCCACTGGGCCCTGGCCGGTTCCCATGCCGCCTTCCTCGCGGATCCCGGGACCCGAGACCTGATGAAGCCCGAGCTGGTTTGGGAGGTGGAGAAGGGGCTGGAACTCTCGGCGCTGGATATCCACCATGCCAGCGTCGCGCGCAGTGACTGGTTCCAGTGCCTGATCGACCTGTTCACCCGCTATGACGCGATTGCCATGCCGACGGCGCAGGTGTTCCCGTTCGATGCGGAGATTTCGTGGCCGGACACCGTTGGTGGCAGGGCGATGGACACCTATCACCGCTGGATGGAGATCGTCATTGCCGGGTCACTCAGCGGCTGCCCCGCCATCAACCTGCCAGCCGGGTTCGACCCGTCAGGCCGTCCGACGGGCTTCCAGCTGATCGGGCGACCGCGCGGCGAACAGCTGCTGCTGCAGATGGCAGCCCGGTACGAGGAAGCGACCGACTGGCTGTCGATGCGGCCTGCAGGCGCTCTCTGAACCGGACTGCTGTCTAATCGTCGCGGCGATTGCTGGACCGGCCCGATCCCCCACCCGATGATCAGTCATCCGACTCCGGATACCGGCCAGCAACCGTCGCAAGCGTGATTTCCCGGCCTGTCGTGCTGTCGATCAGTCGCGGCGTGATGGGGATGCCGGTTTCGCGGTCGACCAGTGTCACCGCTGATCCTGCAGGGGCCGGGACGTTTGCGTTGGCCCAGTCCACCAGCGTCACGATCACCGGATAGAGCGCCTTGCCACTCTCCGTCAGCAGGTATTCGTGACGGGGCGGGCGCTGCTGATAGGGCACCCGGCGCAGCACGCCGGCGCTTTCCAGCTTCTTCAGCCGACCCGCCAGGACGTGCCGGGTGATGCCAAGACGTTCCTGCATCTGCTCGAAGCGCCGGATGCCCTGGAAACAGTCGCGCAGGATCAGCATGGTCCAGCGGTCCCCCACGACCGAGAGGCCGCGCGCGACCGGGCAGGCTTCCTCTCTCAGGTCATTCCAGCGCATGCGTGCCTCGCTTTCCACCAGGGTGCAGGTGGGATGAATAGCACAGATTGACAGGTTCCAAAAGGGAACGCAGTATATGCATTCCAAAAAGGAACTGACCGGAGCTGTGCGCCACACCCAGCGGCGCGCGGCCCCCTGAACCCGAGGACCTGCGCATGACGACCGAAGCCAGTACCATTGCCGCCACACCGGCGCCCACGGCATCGGCAGTTGCCCGCACGGCACGGACGCAAGTGCTGCTGACCGCCCCGATCGGACGCACCCTGCTGCGACTGGCGGCACCGAATGTCATTGCCATGTTCGTCATGGCGGCGGTGAGCATCGCGGAAGGGTTCTTTGCCGGTGTCATGGGGATCACCGCACTGGCCGGGCTGGCGCTGGTCTTTCCGCTGGTGATGCTCACCCAGATGCTCTCCGCGGGGGCCATGGGCGGTGCCATCTCCGGCGCCATCGCACGGGCACTCGGGAACAGCGACCCGGAGCGCGCAGGCAGTCTGACCTGGGCCGCCTGGAGCATTGCCGTGTCGATTGCCGCCCTCTCGGCGGTGCTGATGGGCCTGTACGGCGGGGAGGTCTTTGGGCTGCTGGGGGGCGGTGCGGAAGCGGTGGATGCGGCGCTGGCCTATGCCGGTGTCTTCTTCCCCGGCTGCATCACCAT